>CAZKQE010000243.1:0-4698 GCA_964554725.1 uncultured bacterium | reverse complement strand
CCTGCTTGCCGAGGTCGTACACCGTGTAGCCGTTGTTGCTGAGGATGGTCTTCACCAGGTTCTTGCCGATGTCGTGCACGTCGCCGTAGACGGTGGCGAGGACGACCCGCCCCTTGCTCACGTCCTCGTGGCGCTCGAGGTAGGTCTCGAGCCGCGCCACCGCCTTCTTCATCACCTCGGCGCTCTGCAGGACGAAGGGCAGGATCAGCTCGCCGGCGCCGAACTTGTCCCCCACCTCCTTCATCGCCGGCAGCAGCACGGTGTTGAGGACCGTGACGGGATCCTGCCGCGCCACCGCCTCGTCCACCAGCGCCTCGATCCCGGCGGGCTTGCGGTGGAGGATCCGGAAATGGATGCGCTCCTCGACCGTCCGCGAGTCCTCCTCGGCGGCCTCGTCCCGGGCGCGCGTGCCGCCGCCCCGTCCCTCGAAGTGGGCGATGTAGCGGGCGAGCGCATCGGGCTCGCGGTGGAACACCAGCGCCTCGGCCCGCCGCCGGTCCTCCTCGCCGATCTCGGGATAGGGCGTGATGTCGTTCGGATTGACGATCGCCATGTCGAGCCCGGCCTGGACGCAGTGGTAGAGGAACACCGAGTTGAGCACCGCGCGCGCCTCGCGGCCGAGCCCGAACGAGACGTTCGAGACCCCGAGGCTCGTGAGCACGCCCGGCAGGGCGGCCTTGATCCGGCGGATGCCCTCGAGCGTCTCCACGCCCGAATCCACGAACTCCGCGTCGCCGGTGGCGAGCGTGAAGGTCAACGCGTCGAAGATCAGCATCTCGGGCGGCAGCCCGTACTCGCCGGTCACGATGTCGTGGATCCGGCGGGCCACCTCGAGCTTGCGCGCGGCGGTCTTCGCCATCCCCTGCTCGTCGATCGTCAGGGCGATCACCGCGGCGCCGTAGCGCGCCACCAGCGGCATCACCGCGTCCACCCGCTCGCGCCCGTTCTCGAGGTTGATCGAGTTGACGATCGGGCAGCCGGGGTACGCCTTGAGCGCCGCCTCGATCACCGCCGCCTCGGTGGAATCGATGCACAGCGGCGCCTCGACCGAGAGCGCGAGCTTCCTCACCAGCCGCCGCATCTGCTCCAGCTCGTCCGTGCGCTCGGTGAGCGCCAGGCACACGTCGAGCGTGTGGGCGCCGCCTTCGACCTGACCGCGCGCGATCGGCACCAGCTCGTCGAGACGGTCCTCCAGCACCAGCTGCTTGACCTTGCGGGAGCCCTGGGTGTTGAGGCGCTCGCCGATGATCATCGGCGCCGGCTCCTGCCGCAGCGTCGTCGCGGTCATGCCGCTCGAGACCGACCACGGGCCGCGGCCCGGCCGGGGCGTCGGGGGGCGGCCGCCGATCGCGGCGACCAGCGCCCGGATGTGGTCGGGGGTGGTGCCGCAGCAGCCGCCGACGATGTTGACCCCGTTCTCGACCACGAAGTCGCGCAGGGTCTCCGCCATGGGTCCGGGCAGCATCGGGTAGAACGCCCGCCCGCCGTCGTTCACCGGCAGCCCCGCGTTGGGGACGCAGTGGATCGGCGTGCCCGCGTACTGACCCAGCCAGCGGATGCTGTCGCGCATGAGGTCGGGACCGGTCGAGCAGTTGAGCCCGATGATGTCCACCCGCATCGCCTCGAGCGTGGCGAGCGCGCCGCGGATGTCGGTGCCGAGCAGCATCCGGCCCGAGGGATCGAGCGTCACGGAGCACTGGATCGGCACCACGCGGCCGGTCACCGCCATGGCGTCGCGCGCCCCCAGCACCTGCGCCTTCATCTCGAGGATGTCCTGGCAGGTCTCGAGCATCAGCACGTCGGCGCCGCCCTCGAGCAGCCCCTGCGCCTGCTCGGCGAACACCGGCCGCAGGTCGTCGAGCGACATGCGGCCGAGGTCGGGATCCTCCGAGGACGGCAGCATCCCCGAAGGGCCGATCGAGCCGACGACGAAGCGCGGTCGCCGGTCGCCGGCCGCGAAGCGGTCGGCGACCCGCCGGGCGATGGCGGCGGCCTCCCGGTTCACGTCGAGCGTGCGCTCGCCGATCCCCCACTCCTCGAGCCGCACCCGCGAGGCCTGGAAGGAGTTGGTCTCGACCGCGTCCGCGCCCGCCTCGAAGTAGGCGGCGTGGATGGCCTCGACCACGTCCGGGCGGGTCAGCGAGAGGTGGTCGTTGCAGCCCTCGAGGCGGGGTCCGCCGAAGTCGTCCGCGGTCAACTCGCGCGCCTGGATCTGCGTCCCCATCGCGCCGTCGTAGACGAGCACGCGTTCGGCGAGGGTCTCGAGCAGGCGGCTCGTCATGGTCGGGAAGGCGGGGCTCCTCGCGGCCGGGATGGACGGGGGCTGCGGCGGCAGGGCGAAGACAGTATCGGACGGGCCGCGGGGCCGCAACCGCCGGGCCCGCGCCGTCCCGGGCCGGGGAACGGCCCCGGACCGCCGGCGACCGGATCCCGGGTTGCCCCCGGCCGTGTGCGCGCTATCATGGGGCGCGCGACGTCCCCATCCCACCCCCCTCAAGGAGGTCGACATGCGAACGCTCCTCTCCATCGCGCTCCTCGGCACGGCCCTCGCCGCCCCCGCCCTCGCCCAGGGCGACGCGGCGAAGTCGGCGGCGCCCGCCTGGAGCATGAACGCCACGATCATCGAGGCGTGCTCCTGCCCGATGTTCTGCCAGTGCTACTTCGCCCCCAAGCCGGCGGCGCACACGAAGGGCGCCCAGCCCGGCCATGAGGGCCACTCGCACGCCGGCGGGCAGGCCACCACCGAGCACTTCTGCCGGGCGAACAACGTGTTCCGGGTCAACAAGGGGATGTACGGCACGACGAAGCTCGACGGCGCGAAGTTCTGGGCGGCGATGGACCTCGGGGACGACTTCTCGGACGGCGAGATGAAGTGGGCCGTCATCACCTTCGACCCGTCGGTGACGAAGGCGCAGCGCGAGGGGATCGCCGCGGTGCTCGGACACCTCTATCCGGTGAAGTGGCAGTCGTTCGAGGTCGCGGGCGACCTGCCGATCGAGTGGAGCCACACCGGCGACCGGGCGGTCGCGAAGCTGGATGGCGGCAAGGCGGGTGAGGTGGTGCTCAACGCGGCCGCCGTCAGCCGCAACGGCGCCATGCCGGCCGTGATCAAGAACCTCAAGTACTGGGGCGCGCCGCGGCACGACGGATTCGTGCTGATGCCCAACGAGGTCGAGGCCTACCGGCTGGGGCCGAACGCGTTCGAGTTCAAGGGCACGAACGGGTTCATGATCACGTTCGACATCACCTCGAAGGACGTCGCCGGCGCCGGGGGCGGCAAGTCGGGCATGTAGTCGGCTCGCACCGCGGTGCGGCCTTGACTTCGACGGCACGGACGGACATCGTCCGTCCGTGCCGTTCGTCCTCGATCTGCTGCGTCACGGCGACGCGCTGGCGGCCGCCGCCGGCGGCGACGACGCCCGCCCCCTCTCCTCGCGCGGGCGGGCCGACCTCGAGCGTCTCGCCGAGCATCTCGCCGCGATCGGCTGGCGTCCCGACCGCGCCTTCGCGAGCCCGCTCCTGCGCGCCCGCGACTCGGCCGCCCTGGCGCTGCGCCGGGCGGCCCCGGGACTCCCGGTCGAGGTGCTGGAGGAGCTCCGTCCCGAGGCCGATCCCGCGGCCGCGCTGACCGCGCTCGCGGCCGCGGTGCCGGCGGCGCGGGGCCTGCTCGTGGTCGCGCACCAGCCCCTGCTGGGACTGCTCGCCGGGCTCATGACCGGCGGTCCGGCGCCGGCCTTCGCCCCCGGCCAGTTGCTGCGGGTCGAGTTCGCCGGACCGGTCGCCGCCGGCGCCGGCGCCCTCGGCCGGCGCCTCACCCCCGGAGCGGCGCCGTGAGCCCGGACGGCGGCCGATGACCCCGCGCGGCCGACCGGCCCGGGCGGGCGGCGGGGACGCGCTGCTCGACGGCGTCCCGGCCGGCATCGCCGGGGCGCTGGTGTTCCTCGCCGTGTTCCTCGCCGTCGACCTCGCGGGCGGCCGGGCGTTGCTGACCCCGGTCCTGGTCGGGAGCGTGGTGCTCGAACGGCTGGCGGCCGCCGACGGCGGCGCGAGCGGCGGGCGCGAGCTCTCCGCCGGGATCGCCACGATCCTGCTGGTGTCCATGGCGGTGGGGGTGGTCCTCACCTGGCTGCTGTCGCGGCCCCGGCGCGTCCCGTCCGCGGCGGCCACGCTGCTGCTCGCGTTCGCCGTCCAGCAGGTCGCCTTCCACGCGCTGGACGCCGGCGCGCGGGCCGAGCTGTTCCCGCGCCTGCGGCCATGGACGGTGGTGCTCGCCCACGTCCTCGCCGCGATCGCGATGACGCTGGTGCTCAAGGCGCGCTGGCCGAGCCTGATCGAGGGACGGCGCGACCTGCGCGACGACGAGCCCTGAGACGCGCTCAGGCGAGCGCGTCGCCGCTCTCCGCGTCGAACCAGCGCACCCGGTCCCAGCGGAAGTGGAGCGTGGCCGCCGTCCCCTCGGCCGGCCCGGCGGCGCCCGCCAGCCGCGAGACCACCGGCCCGGCCGCGGTCCGCCAGTAGAGCAGATCCTCGTTGCCGAGCGGCTCGCGCACCTCGAGCGTCGCGGCCAGCGAGCCGCCGGCCCCGTCCGGCGCGGGGGTCAGGTGCTCGGGGCGGATGCCGAGGAGGATCCGCCCGCCGCCCCGCGCGGCCGGGGCGAGCGCGGGCGGGCCCGGCGCCGTCGTCCCGCCCAGCGAGACC
>CAZKQE010000242.1:0-4716 GCA_964554725.1 uncultured bacterium | reverse complement strand
CCGCCGCCGCGCTGCGCCGCCGGCTGGCGGCGGGCGGCGACGCGCGCGCGCTGGCGGCCCCGCACGGCGGGCTCATCGCCGCCACCCCGGTGACCCCGACCGAGGCGATCCCGGGGCTCGGCGCCTCGCCGGGGCTGCAGCAGGCGCTGCCGGACCTGGCACCCGGCCGCTGGGCGCGCGACGTCTACCGGGTGGGCGACCGCTACCTCGTCGTGCGGCTGCGCGAGCGGGTGGCCCCGCGTCCCGCCGAGTTCGAGGAGGTGCGGGCGAAGGCGCTCGAGGACCTGCGCCAGGCGAAGCGCCGCGCGGCGCTCGAGCGCAAGGTGGGCGAGATCCGCGCCGCCCTCGCGGCGGGTGGGGCGCTCGACTCGCTGGCGGCCCCGTACGGCGGGCTGCGCGAGAGCGGCCTGCTGGTGCGCGGCGCGCCCTTCATCCCGATGCTGGGCAGCGAGCCGCGCGTGCTCGAGCGCGCCTTCGCCCTCGCTCCGGGCGAGGTCAGCGACACGCTCGAGGTGGCCCAGGGCGTGGCCTGGCTGCGGCTCGAGGAGAAGCGCACCGGCGACGAGGCGGCGTTCCGCGCCGCCGCCGCCCACCTCGAGGGCGAGATCGTCCAGCGGCGGTACGACGAGTGGCTCGAGGCGAGGAAGCGCGCGATCCGCATCGAGATCCTGCGCGCCGACCTGCGACGCCCGCGCACGCCCGGCCCGCGCCCGGGGGGTTGAGCGCCCGGCGACCGCGGTCCCGTCGTCGTCTGCTATGCTCGCGCGCAGGGCGCGGATCGCGCGCCCGGTCCCCTCGCCGCGGGAGGTCCTCGTGACGGAGCGGCATCCGATCGTGGTCGCCAGCGCCCTCGACCCCGCCGGCGACGAAGCGCTGCGCCAGGGCGCGGCGATCGCCGCCGCGCGCGGCGCCCCGCTCGTCGTCTGCCACGTGCTGCCCGAGGTGTTCGGCCACCGCCCTCTGTTCCCCCACCTGCGCGAGGAGGACCGCCGGGTCGCCGACGACGTCCGCCGGGTGGCGACCGGGGCGCTGGAGCAGCAGTGCCGCCGCGTGCTGGGGGACGGCGGGCCGGCCCCGGCGCTGCGGCTCGAGGCGGGCTCGCCGCACGGCGTGCTGCTCGAACTGGCCGAGCGCGAGCGGGCGGGCCTGGTGGTGGTCGGCGCCGCCGCGCCCGGCGCCGGGGACCCGCTCGGCGGGGTGGCGGAGCGGATCGTCCGTCACGCCCACTGCCCGGTGCTGGTGGCGCGCGCGGTCCACGGCGACCGGGTGGTGGCCGCCACCGACTTCTCGGACGCCGCGCTGCCGGCGATCGAGGCCGGCGCCGCCGAGGCGGCCCGCCGCGGGCTCCCGCTCGTCATGCTCCACGTCGTGGAGCCGTTCGTCATCACCTTCACCTACCCGGAGGCGAGTCATTCGCCGCTGCTCCCGCTGCTGCTCGAGGCGCGCGGCGAGGAGGCGCGCGCCCGGCTCGCCGCGCTGCGCGGCCGCTTCCCGGGCGAGACGTTGCTCGTGCGCGGCCGCGCCGCGCCCGCGATCCTCGCCGCGACCGAGGGCCCGACCGCCGACCTGGTCGTGGTCGGCACGCACGGCCGCACCGGGGTCCGGCGGCTCGCCCTCGGCAGCGTCGCGGAGTCGGTCCTGCGGCGGGCGCGCTGCTCGGTGATGGTCGTGCGGCTGCACGGCTGAGGCGCCGGCGGTCCCGCGGGGCTGTGCTAGACTCGCGCCCCGCACCGCACCGTCGAACGGACACGCACGCGCCGGCCGCCCGGGGCCGCCGCGCCGGGAGGGACCGCCGATGGACCGTATCCGCGCCGCCGCGCTCCAGTACTACGTTCGCCCGGTGCGCACGCTGGACGAGTTCGACGAACAGGTGCGCGCGATGGTCGAGACGGCGGTGGACTACCAGTGCCACCTCATCGTCTTCCCCGAGTACCTCTCGGTGCAACTCCTCACGCTCGGGGACGTGCGGCGGCCGATGCCGGAGCAGATCCGCGACCTCTCGCGCCACGTGCCGCGCTTCCTCGAGACCATGACGGCGCTCGCCCGCCGGCACGGCGTCTACATCTGCGGCGGCACCTTCCCGAGCCAGGACGGCCCCGGCGAGGCGGTCTACAACGACTGCTTCCTCTTCTCCCCCGACGGCCGCCACGGCGTCCAGGGCAAGATCCACATGACCCGCTTCGAGGACGAGGAGTGGAAGGTGTCGGCCCGCCAGCGCCTGCGCGTGTTCGAGACCGCCTTCGGCAAGCTGGCGATCACGATCTGCTACGACGTCGAGTTCCCCGAGCTGGCCCGCGCCGCCGCCCGCGCCGGCGCGCACATCCTGCTGTGCCCGAGCTGCACGGACGACCGCCAGAGCTTCATGCGCGTGCGCTACTGCGCCCACGCGCGGGCGATCGAGAACCAGCTCTACGTCGTCCAGGCGCCGCTCGTCGGCTCGCTGCCGATGGTGCCGGCGGTCTCGCTCAACTACGGGCAGGCGGGCATCCTCACCCCGAGCGACTTCGCGTTCTCGCGCGACGGGATCCTCGCCGAGGGGATCCCCAACCAGGAGATGATGGTGGTCGGCGAGCTGAACCTGCGGACGATCACCGACTCGCGCGAGTCGGGCACCGTGCTGCCGCTGCGCGACAGCCGCCACACCGCGGACGTCATCTCGACGCTGGAGGAGGTGCGGCTGTGAGCCGCCGGCCCCCGGTGGTGGCCCGCAACCTGCGCCACGAGGACATCGAGGGGGTCATCGAGATCTCGCGCCGCGTGTACCCGGAGAGCCGGCCGTGGCGGCCCGACCAGCTGGCGTCCCACATCGAGCGCTTCGGCGAGGGCCAGTTCGTCGCCGAGGAGACGGCGAGCGGCACGCTGCTCGGCCTCGCCTCGAGCCTCATCATCCGCTGGGACGGCTACCGGGTGGACGACGACTGGCGCACGTTCACCGACCGCGGCATGTTCACGAACCACGACCCGGAGGGCGGGAAGACGCTCTACGCCGCCGAGGTGATGGTGCGCCCCGACGCCCAGCGGCGCGGCGTCGGGTCGGTGCTCTACCAGGCGCGCCGCGGTCTGGTCGAGCGGCTGGGCCTGCGGCGCATCCGCGGCGCCGGCCGCCTGCGCGGCTACCACCGCGTCGCCGACCGCATGAGCGCCGTCGACTACGTGCGGGCGGTGGTGCGGGGCGAGCAGCGCGACCCGACGCTCTCGTTCCAGCTCCGCCACGGGTTCGAGGTGATCGCCGTGGTCTCGAACTACCTGCCCAACGATCCCGAGAGCCTCGGCTGGGCGGCGGTGTTCGAGTGGCTCAATCCCAGCTTCGAGGGCGAGCCGGCGCCGCAGGACCGCGACCCGCGCTTCCTGCGGCCGGCGGCCCCGGACGACCCGCCCGGCGGCTGAGCCGCGGGCGACGGCGGCTCAGCCGCCGCTGCGCAGGGCCTCCGCCACCGCCGCCATCGCCGGGTCGCGTCCGTCGCGGTACGCCTCGATCGTCCACGGCGCGACCAGGTCCGGGTCGAGGTCGGGGACCGCGATCGGGTGCCGCACGACCGAGCCGTGGCAGTCGTCGAACCCGCGGCAGCCGGTCCGGTAGTCGTGGCGCTCGGTGGCGCTGAGGACGACCGCCCCCGAGTTCGGCAGCGTGAGCGGCCGGCCCTCCGCCCACATCCGCAGGCGGTCCCCCACGCCCTCGCCGACCAGCGTCACCCGCTCGGGCGCCTCCTGCTCGAGATAGCCGACGCTCGAGATCGCGGCCGAGAACGTCCACGGTCCGATGAGGACGAAGATGCGACCGGGCACCAGGCTCGGCAGGCTGCGCATGAACTCCCGCGTGGTGTTGAGGTCCCCGCCCCCGTTCATCCGCATGTCGAGCACGAGATGGCGCGGCTTGCGGTCGAGCAGGACCCGCGTCATGTCGTCGAGGAACGGGCGGATGGGATGCGCGTCGGTGCCGTGGTTCTGGCGCAGCTCGATCACGACCGCATCCAGCTCCGGCGCCTCGCGCCAGCGGAAGCGCTCGGCGGGGTCCGCGAGCGCCCACGGCGCCCGCTCCACGGGCAGCAGCGGGCGCCAGTCGTCCCCCTCCCCGTCGAGCGCCGCCGGGTAGAGCATGCGGTCGCTGTTCGCCCGCGGACGGGCGGGGTCGGCCGGGCTCGCGACCAGCCGGCGGACCACCTCGCGCCCGTCGGCGAGCGCGAACCGGTAGCCGGCGGCCCCGGGCGCCTCGAGCAGGCCCAGCGCGTGCATCTGCTCCGGACTCTCGAAGAAGAAGCCGGCGTTCCGGTCCCGCCAGGCGGGAGTCCCGCCCAGCAGGCTGCGCGCGACCGGGCGCAGCTCGGCGACCGGATGCGCGCCGACCGCGACCAGCCGCGCGCCGAGCAGGTCGGCATGCTCCGCGCGCGCGCGCAGCACGTAGTACTCCTCGCCGAACGGCACCAGCCGGATCCCGACCCGGTCGTAACGGCGCGAGCGCGGGCCGGGGAAGCAGGCGGTGTGGCCGTTGTCGGCCAGCGCGACGATGCGCGCCAGCTCGAGCTCGAAGTAGGCCGGGCTCACCCGCTCGAGCGCCGCCTCGAGCGCCGCGAGCCGCGCCTCCGCCTCGGCCCGTGCGGCCGGCGCATAGGACCGGTCCACGGCGAGGAACCGGGTGCGGAAGAGCGCCAGGTCGGCGCGGCGGCCGTCGGCCGCGGCCGTCGCCGGGGCGGCGGCGGCGGCCGCGGCGCCCGGCCG
>CAZKQE010000241.1:0-4738 GCA_964554725.1 uncultured bacterium | reverse complement strand
CCGAGCCCCTCGCGGCCGCCCGCCAGCGTCGGGTGGCAGCACACCTGGCGCAGCCGCGTGAGGGCCGCGAGCACCTCGAACCGGTGGCCCATGACGCCGTCGGGCGTCGCCTTGAGCCGGTCCACCGTCGAGCGCCCGCGCATCAGCTCGGCGAGGTAGAGCTTCCGCTGACCGGGCGTCAGCTCGCACTCCCGGCGCTCCTCGATGCGGTCCGGCAGCTCGGGGGCCACCTGCTCCTTGAGCCGCCGCACCAGCACCGGGCGCAGGCGCGCGGCGAGCAGGCGGCGCGCGTGCGGCGGGGCGTCGGGCCGGTCGTAGCGCGCGACGAACGCCGCCCGGCGGCCGAGGTAGCCGGGGTTGACGAAGTTCATGATGCTCCACAGGTCGAGCGCCCGGTTCTCGATCGGCGTCCCGGTGAGCGCCAGCCGGTGCCGGGTGTCGAGCTCCAGCACCGCCCGGCTCACCACCGCCCCCGGGTTCTTGATGTTCTGCGCCTCGTCGAGGATCACCGCCCGCAGCGGCAGCTCGCGCCAGTGGTCGAGGTCGCGCCGCAGCAGCGCGTAGGTGGTGACCAGCAGGTCGTGCGCGGGCGCCTCGCTGCGCAGCGCGTGGCGCTCCTCGCCGCTGGTGAGCGCCAGCACGCGCAGGTCGGGCGTGAACCGCTCGGCCTCGCGCTGCCAGTTGTGCACCACCGACGCCGGGCAGACGACCAGCGCCGGGCCGCCGTCCGGGTCGCGCGCGCGCAGCCACTCGATCCACGCCAGCGCCTGGACGGTCTTTCCCAGCCCCATGTCGTCGGCGAGGATCGTGCCCATGCCGAGCGTCGAGACGAAGGCGAGGAAGTCGAGCCCTTCGCGCTGGTAGGGGCGCAGCACGCCGTCGAGGTGGGCCGAGACCGGCACCCGCGGCGGCCCGGTGAACGCGCGGACCCGCTCCCGCAGCTGCTCGATCGCGCGCGCCGCCGCCGGCTCGGCCCCCATCGTCTCGAGCGCGGCGAGGCTGGCGGGGCGCGCCTGGGCGAGCTGGGCGACGGTGAGCCGCTGCGGTCCGGCGCCGGCCTCGAGCCCGAGATCCGCCAGCAGGTCGGCCGCCGCGTCATAGCGCTCGACCAGCTCGCGACGCACCCAGCCCGAGGCCAGCTTCACGAACCGCGTGCGCGCCGCGCGCAGCCTCGCCAGGTCGGCGTCCGAGAGCGCCCGCCCCTCGGCCTCCCAGTCGGCCGCGACCGCGAACCAGTCCACGCCGCTGGCGGTCACGGTGACGCGCGGCCGCACCCCGCGCGCCTCGCCGAGGAGCTGGCGCATGCGCGGGTTGCCGAGGAACAGCACGCCGGGGGGGCGGTGCTCCCACGCCTCGGCGAACGCCTCGAGCGTGCGGGTGCCGAGCCGGATCCAGGCCCCGCGGCCGCCGCGGGCCTTCGCCGCCGCGCCGCGCGGCATCCGCGGCTCGCGCCGCGCGAGCGGCAGCAGCGCCAGCCACTCGCGCGCGGGCTCCACCCGCGCCGGCTCCGGCATCTCGACCCAGATGCGCGCCGGCTCGGACCCGGGCTCCGGGGCCGGCGTCCCGGCCGGCTCCGGCCCGCCGGCACCGGCGGAGTCCTCCGTCCCGCCGCCGGCCACCGGGCCGTCCGGCACGATGGGGGCGTGGTCGGCGTCGGCGGTGGCCGCGGCGGTCGCCGGCTCGAGCCGCGCCCAGCGGCCCTCCGGGTCGAGCTCGAACGCCACCACGTCGGGCGTCGCGTCCCCCGGACGCCAGCGCTCGTCCCCGGTGTGGGCGAACACCCGCACGTTGAGCCAGTCGTCGGCGTCGAGGTCGAGCGTCACGACCGGCCGCGCGGGGTGCAGCCGGATGTGCGGGGAGAGCGCATCGGCGACGCTGTCGAAGCTGGTCGCGAGCAGCTCGAGGAAGCGGGCCCGCCCGGTCTCCGGCACCGCGAGGCGGCCGCCCACCGCGAGCCGGCGCAGGAGCGCGGCGGGCGGCTCGTCGGCCACCCGCCAGAACACGCCGTCGGCGAGCACCAGGCTGGGGTTCAGCTCGTCGTCCGAGGCGAGGTAGACGAGCCCGTCGAGCGCCCGCATCCGCCCGTCGGTCCAGCGCGCGGCGAGCCCGATCTGCAGGTCGTCGTCGTCGCCCGACATGTGCGGCACGATGTCCACCGCGCCCTCGCCGAGCCGGAGCCGGGCGCCGGCCGCGCCCGCGCCGGGTTCGTCCGCCGGGCGCCCGGCGTCCGGACCGGGCCCGCCCGGCGGGCGCGCCGCGTCCGCCCAGGTCGCGAGCGGCGAGTCGGAGAAGCTGTCGAGCAGCCGGTTGATGGCGCTCGTGCGGAGGCCGAACCGGTGCCCGTGCGCCAGCGGCTCGGCGTGGGTCACCGTCTTCGCCAGGAACCGGAGCAGCCGGGTGTGCGGCGGCGCCAGCAGACGCGGGTCGCGGCGCAGATCGCCGGCGAGCTGCAGGAGCTGGCGCGAGGTGCGCGGCGCGTCGGCGAGCCGGGGCGTCGTCAGGCGCGCCTCCATCCAGACGCCGGGCCGTCCGGCGGCGTCGCGGTGGACGCCGAACGTCGCGCGCAGGCTGCGGCTCGGCGGCTCGGCGCGGCGGCGCGCCCAGTGGGCGAGGTCGCCGGCCAGGTCGGCGCGGAGGTGTTCGGGGAGCGTCCCGGCGCCGGCCGCCGGCGCGCCCCCGTCCGGATCGGGACCGGACGCGCCGTCGTCGGCGCGCGTGCCGACCTCGCGGGCGGCCTCGATCGCGCGGGCGAGGGCGTAGGCGTGCTTGCACAGCGGCGCCACCGGGCAGGTGCAGTGCGGGTCGGCGTGGCGGCCGTCCCAGCGCCACTGGGTGCGGTACCGGACGGTGCCGCGGACGACGGCGCCGACCGCGTCGCCCGTCACCTCGAGCGGTCCGACCCGGCCCTCGGCCCAGTAGGCGCGGCCGCGGCTCTGGACGTAGGGCGGGAAGTGCGCGGCGTCGTCGCGGATGGCGTCGACCATGCCGTGCGGCAGGGCGTCGAGCGTCCGGTCGCCGCTCACCGGCGGACGCTTCCCCGGCGCCCCGGGGCCGGTTCGGGTCGCGGCGCCGCCGCGAGGGGCCGGGCGCGCTGGGTGACGATCTCGTGCAGTGGTGGACCTCCGGCAGGGGACGCGGCGCCGGCCCGGACGGGCGGGCGGCCGAATCGCCAACCATACATCACCCGGCGGGGGCGGGGGGCGGCATGGGCGCAGGTCGCCGCGCACCGCGCGCGGCGGGCCGGCGGGGCGCTACGGCCGGCGTTCGGCCGCGCTCGGCTCGACGACGAATCGCGGACGCGGGTCGCCGAAGGTGGTCTGGTGCGGGAACTCCTCGAACAGCGCGTAGCCGGCGGGGTAGGGGGCGGTGTGGAACAGCACGGCGCGGCGGGCGGGGGAGCCGGCGAGCCACTCGCGCACGGCGATCGCGTCCTCGTCGGTGCGCGCCCGCACGGCGATCGCCTCGGCGCCGAGCTCGATCGCGCGCTGCACCACGCGGATGGTCTGGTCGGGGCCGGAGACCTCGACGAACTCCAGCGTCAGCGGCAGCGACTCCGCGAGCCGCCGGAAGTAGCGCGCCGGGGCGTCGTAGTACTGGTGGCCGCCGTCCACCCGGCAGTCCATCACCACCATCGTCTCGGCCGCCTCGAAGCGCACCGGACGGTCGCCGATGACGGCGACCCCCGCCTCCGCACGCACCGGCGCCGAGCCGATCAGCGTGCCGCGGCCCTGGTAGCCGAGCAGGTCGCCGGCCGCGCGGTCGCAGGGGTAGTAGACGTCGATCCCGAGTCCCGCCAGCCACCACGCGGCCTGGGCCTTGAACGGGGTGTCGCAGCAGCCCACCACCAGGCGGACGCCGCGCTCGACCGCCGGCGCCACCAGCGAGGCGATGCCGTGCGTGTCCACCAGCAGGGCGACGTCCCCGTGCTGGCGGGTGGTCGGGTACTGCATCTTGTCCGCCAGCACCTCGAAGCGGAACACCCCCTGCTCGTCGGCCGCGAGCCAGCGACCCTCGTGCCGCACCGCCAGCACGCCCGGCAGCGGGACGATCTCGGCCGCGGTCGCGCCGGCGATGTCGCGCAGACGGCTGCCCTCGTGCCACGGGATCAGCTCGTCGCGCGCCGGGGCGCGGTCCTCGAAGTCCCACGCCAGCTGGTAGGAGAGCCAGTCGCGGACCGTGCGCTCCATCTGGACGCCGATCCGCTCGCCGGCCGCGACGCGGATCGCGCTGCCGCCGAGGACGTAGGCGGTGGTGCCGGGCGGGACGTCGAGGTGGCCGCGGATCGCGACCGACCCGACGCGCGGCCGGAACCGGCCGGCCGCCAGGTCGCGGTAGACGCCGGCCTTGAACGGCTGCCCGGCCGCCTCCGCCGCGCGGGCCGCGCGGGCGAACGCCGCGCTCGCATCGAACCCGCACTCGCCGGCGGTGAACGCCAGCGCCTCGTCCACCATCAGGCGGCGCGCCGGGGAGCGCACGCTGTCGCCGGCGGCCGCGAACGCCTGCCGGGCCGCGCGCAGGGCGTCGCGGTCGCCGCGCACCCGCGCGAGCAGATAGCGCCGGTCGGCGTCCACCAGCGGGTCGGCGGACGGATGGGTCTCGTACCAGTGGATCAGCTCCTCGCGGAAGCCGGCCGGCTGGTACTGCCAGAAGCACGCGTGACAGATCGGCTCGGGCGCGGCGGTGGCCGCCGGCGCCGGCGCGGGTGCGGGCGGCGGCGCGGGCGGCGCCGAGCCGTAGC
>CAZKQE010000240.1:0-4739 GCA_964554725.1 uncultured bacterium | reverse complement strand
TGGCTGCTGCGTCCCGCGCTCGCGGCGCTGCTCCTGCTCGGCGTGGTGCCGCTGGTCCAGGTGCTGCGCGCGCCCACCGCGTGGCTGGGGCCGCTCGCCGACGGCTACCGCGCGCTCGCCCCGTTGCGGATCGTCAACGCCTACGGGCTGTTCTCGGTGATGACCACGCGGCGGCCCGAGATCGTGCTCGAGACCAGCGAGGACGGCGTGCGCTGGCGCGAGCTGGCGTTCCGCTGGAAGCCTGGGGACGTGCGCCGGCGCCCGGGGTTCGTGGCCCCCCACCAGCCGCGGCTGGACTGGCAGATGTGGTTCGCGGCCCTGAGCGACGTGCGACGCGAGCCCTGGTTCCTCGCCTTCTGCGAGCGCCTGCTGGCGGGCTCGCCGCCGGTGTGGCGGCTGCTCGCGGAGCCGCCGCCGGCGAGTCCCCCGCGCTACCTGCGGGCCCGGCGCTACGACTACCGCTTCACCGACCCCGCCCTCCGGCGGGCCGGCGGCGCGTGGTGGCGGCGCGAGCCGGCCGGCCTCTACGCTCCGGTGATGACGCTCGAGGCCGGCCGCCTGGTCCCGGCGCCGGTGGGCCTGGGCCGGCCGTGAGCCGCCGGTCGGCCGGAGCGAGGCTCAACCCGGGGCCTCCGTCGCGCGATAACTTCCCCATGCCCCGTCCGCGACCCCGGTCCTCCGCCCTCCGCCCGCTCCTCGCGGTCCTCGCGCTCGCCGCCCTCGCCGGCTGCGGGTCGAAGGTGCTCCCTCCGGCGCCGGGTGCGGGAACGCCGCGCACCTACCGGATGGGCTTCTCGGCGATCCCGCCGCGCGCCGACTTCGCGCTGCTGCTGGCCGCGCTCGAGATGTGGCGGCCGCGCTCCGACGCCGCGATCATGCACGTGGACCCGCCGTGGGACACGCTGCTCGCCGGCTACCCGGCCGACTCGGCGGTGATCCGCCTCCACCTCGGCCTCGCCGACTACTTCAAGGGCAGCGGCCGCACGCTGGTGGTGATGATCGACCTCACGGACGGGTTGAACCGCGCGGCGGACCACCCGGCGCTGGTGGCGAGGGGGCGCAGCCTCACCGAGCCCGCGGTGCAGCGGGTCTACCGGGACTTCGCGGTGGCGATGGACACGCTGCTGCGGCCCGCGTGGCTGGGGCTGGCACCCGAGACCAACCTGATCCGCGCCGCCGCGCCCGCGCCGCTCTACGCCGCGGTGCGACAGGCGGCGAACGACGCCGCGGCGGACATCCGCGCCGTGGATCCGGCGGTGGGGCTCTTCGTCAGCGTGCAGGTCGAGACCGCCTGGGGCCGGCTGCCGCCCGGGCCCTATCTCGGGGTGGCGACCGACCTCGCCGACTTCCCGTTCACGGGATCGCTCGGGCTCTCGTCGTATCCCTATCTCGCCGGCTTCGCGCAGCCCGAGGACGTCCCGCTCGACTACTACGCCCGCCTCGCGCAGGGCACGGGGCTCGCCCCGATGGTGGTCGAGGGCGGCTGGACCTCGGCCTCGGTGGGCGGCGTGACCTCGACGCCGGAGAAGCAGGCGCGCTGGATCGCCCGCCAGATGCGGCTGCTCGACGAGGCGCGTGCGTCGTTCGTGTTCCAGCTCACCTTCACCGACCTCGACCTGACCGGTGTCCCGTTGCCCCCGGGCTCGATCCTGCCGCTGTTCGCCGCCCTCGGGCTGGTGGACGCCCTGCTCGTCCCCAAGCCCGCGCTCACCCCGTGGGATGCCGCCTTCGCCCGGCCGCGGAACTAGCCGGCGGTCAACCCACGGGCGGGACCTGCCGATAACCTCCCGGGACCCCGGGAGGAGCCGACCATGATCCGCAGATGCGCGCCGGCCGTGCTGGCGCTCGCCCTCGTCGCCGGCTGCGCCGGACCCGCGAAGCTCGCCGAGCGCAGCGAGGACCGCCTCGCCGACGGCGACCACTGGCACGCCTGGACGCTGGCGACGCGCGCGCTCGACAAGGCGCCGGCGAACCCGCGCGCGCGGCAGGCGGCCGCCGCGGCCGCCGCCTCGATCGCCGCCGACTGGCAGCGTCGCATCCACGCGCTCGCGGAGGTCGACAGCCTGGCGGCCGCGGGGCAGACCCTCGAGTTCGCCGCCTTCCGGGCCGGGGCGGGCCGCTACACCACGGTCGCCGTGGACCCGGCGTGGGCCGGCCACGAGCGCGCGCTGCGCCTGGGTGCCGCGCGCACCCACTACGAGCGGGGCGCCGCCGCGCTGGCGGCCCGGCGACCGAAACGGGCGTGGCTCCACTTCACCGACGCCGACCGGTTCGTGCCCGGATACCGGGACGGGACGGCCCGCGCCGAGCGCGCGTACGAGCAGGCCCTCACCCGGGTGGCGTTCGTGCCGTTCAGCGCCTCCGCCGGGCACGCGGCGCTGGGCCGCGAGGTGGCCTCCGGCTGGCGCGACGAGGTCGCGCGTCGCGTGGCGCCGCCCGAGGCCCGCTTCACGCGCATCCTCGGCCACCACGCCGTCGAGCACGCGATGACCGTCTCCCAGCTCGGACGCACCTCCCGTCGCGAGGCGCTGCGGCTCGCCCGCGAGGCCGGTGCCGACCGCGCGGTGTGGGGCACCATCGGCGGGGTGGACAGCGAGACCCGGCTGCACGTGTTCAAGGACACGATCGTGCGCCGCGTGGTCGAGCGCGGTCCCGACGGGCGCGAGAGCGTCCGCTGGGCGGAGATCCCGATCGAGGTGATCGCGCGGGTGCGGACCGTCACGGTGGACGTCGAGTACGAGCTGATCGCCACCCGCGGCGGCGCCACCGTCGCCCGGCAGCGCGCCGAACGCTCGAGCCAGGCGCGCGTGGTCTGGACCTCGTTCGCCCCCGAGGGCGACCTCGCCGCCTACCGGCTGGTCGCCGACCCCGTGCGCGAGGCCGACCCGCGCCGCGCGACGGACATCGAGGCCCGCTGGCACGGCGTGTGCGGCGAGAAGACGACGCTGCGGCAGGTGCTGGAGGCGCGCCGCTCGGCCCGCGGCGGAGCGCGCTACGACCGCAACAGCCTGCCCCGCTTCATGGCCGGCGCCGCGTTCGTGTTCCTCGAGGACCTGCCGCCGGCCGAGGACCTCGCCTACGCGGCGCTCGCCGACGGCTGGACGTCGCTGCGCGACGACCTGCTGCGGCTCGACCCGGTCGACGACGTGGACCAGGGCCTGGCGGTGGCCGACGAACGGGGACGCTGACCGGGACCCCGCCCCGGGACCGCGCCCCCGTACCGCGGCGGGCGGCTACGCCGCCTTCGGCGCCGCCACCTTCGCGATCACCATCCCCGCCAGCAGCCAGCCGATCAGGATGTCGGCCATCATCACGATCACGCTGTTCGCGGGATGGTGCCACCAGATCCAGTTGGGCACCACGGCGATGATCCCCACCGCCAGCGCCACGGTGAGGACGAACAGGACGCGGCCGCCCCAGCTCATCCCGCCGGTCCTCAGCACCAGCATGCTGACCAGCAGCGCCGCGAGCATGTCGAACAGGAGTGCGGCGCCCATCTGGCGGCCCATGTCCTCGTGCACCCGGCGCCACACGACGCCGTAGAGGAAGGGCCCCTCGCTCTTGCGCTGCGCCATCGCCGTCTCGGCCGCCTGCTTCTCGGCCTGCGACATGCGGTCGTATCCCGGCGGCATCCCGGGCAGCATGTAGATCCCGCCCGTCGGGGCGTTCTCGAGCAGCACCCGCGACACCGCGGCCTCGTCGGTGAACGACCTCATCGAGCCGTCGTGCCAGGGCAGCATCATCCACGACACCGCGCTCCAGATGAACGCCACCAGCCCGCCCAGCACCGCGCCCAGCACCAGCGAACGCACCATGGCATCACCTCCGGGATGGTCCTGACCCGCCCGCCGGCCCGGATCCGGACCGGCCCCGCCGCCGGGCGTCGCCGGCGGCCGGTGCGGCGGGAACCATACTCCACTCCCCACGCCCCGCCGCGCGCGACCGCCCCCCGGCCCCCCGGTCGTGGCGCGAAGATTCGGGGGATCCCGCGGCAAACGCTTCCCCGACCGGGGGTTACCTCCGACGGGTCGCCGGAGGGCCCAGCGGGCCGTCCGGCATGGCCTGGCGGCGTTCCGCCCCGAATCTTCGCGCCACCTCTCAGTCCCCGCGCAGGGCGGCGCGGATCGCCGCCACCGCCAGCGCGCCGTGGCCGAGCGCGACCGCCACGCCGGCGAGCGGCGGGCGGGCGACGTCCCCGGCCGCCCACACGCGCGGACGCGCGGTGCCGAACTGGTCGTCCACCGGCAGGTAACCGTCCGCGTCGGCCTCGAGCGCCGCCGCGCACCATTCGGTGTTGGGGATCGCCCCCACCTTGACCACCAGCCCCGCCGCCGGAAGCTCGAACTCTCCGCGCGCCCCCGCGAGCCGTACGGCGCGGACGCGGTCCCCGCCGGCGACGGCGGTCACCCGCGTCCCCTCGAGCACCTCGATGCGCGGCGAGGCGGCGACCCGTTCGCGGAACTCGCGCCGCGCCCGCGGCGCCCCGCGCACCGCCAGCGTGACCGTGCAGCCCACCTCGGCGAGCAGCCAGGCGTTCTCGTAGGCGCCGTCCCCGCCGCCGGCCACCACCACCTCCTCGCCCGCGAACCGGCCGCGGTCCTGGGTCGCCGACCACGAGACCCCGCGACCCTCGAGCTCGCGCTCGCCCGGCACGCCGAGGCGACGTCGCCGCACGCCGGTCGCGACCAGCACGGCGCCGGCGTCGTGCCTCCCGCCGTCGGCGGCGAGCACCGCCGGCG
>CAZKQE010000239.1:0-4746 GCA_964554725.1 uncultured bacterium | reverse complement strand
AGCCGGCCGGCCCCTCCCGCCGGCTCGGGCAGCTCGTCGTCCTTGAGGTTGCCGACCACGGCGGTGCGCGCCGCGGCGGCGCCCAGCGCCCGCCAGCGCTCGGCGTCCGCAGCACTCTGGCACAGCACCGCCGCCAGCCCCTCGACCAGCGCGCGGAACGGCGCTCCCAGCCGGGCGTAGCCGGGCACGGAGCGCGCCGAGAGCCGCGCGCTCACCACCGCGACCGGCACGCCGGCCGCGCGTGCGGCCAGCAGCCAGTGCGGCCACAGCTCGGTCTCGATCAGGAACAGCCGCGCCGGCCGCACGCCGGCGAGGAAGCGGGCGACCGCCTGCGGGGCGTCGAGCGGCGCCAGCGTGTGGGGCGGTCCCAGCTCCGCCAGCCGCGCCCGCCCGGCGCGGGTGGTGGCGGTGAGGTGGAAGCGCGCCGCCGGCCGCCGCTCCGCCAGCGCGCGCACGAACGGCCCCACCGCCAGCGCCTCGCCGAGCGAGGCCGCGTGCACCCAGGCGTCCGCCGGGCCGGCGGGCGGGATCCGCCCCAGCCGCTCGCGCCACAGCCGCCGCTCGGCCGGCGCGGCGAACAGCGCCGCCGCGGGCGCCGCCGCCCCGAGCAGCGGCGCCGCGAGCCGGCCGGCGCGCCAGGCGAGGCTCATGAGCGCCCCGCGGCGGCGATCCGGTCCGCCTCGGCGGTCGCCTCGCGGATCGCCCCCTCGATCCGCACGCGCCAGGCCTCGATCTCGTCCTCGCCCACCCGCGGCGGCACCGCGATCGGCGCCCCGTAGGCCACGACCACGCGCGCGAACGGGCGCGGCACGCGGAAGCGGTCCCACGAGGCGAGCGTCCACTCGGACGACGCCGCCGCGGCCACCGGCAGCACCGGGAATCCGGTGCGGCTCGCCAGGTAGACGAGCCCCGGCTTCACGCGCTCGGCGGGGCCGCGCGGTCCGTCCGGGGTGATCGCCAGCAGGCGCCCCTGCTCGGCGTGGCGCAGCATCTCGCGGATCCCCTCCTCGCCGCCGCGGGTGCTCGACCCGCGCGCGCTGCGGAAGCCCAGCCGGTGGATGATGCGGGCGATCAGCTCCCCGTCGCGGTGGCGGCTGATGAGCACGGCGATCGAGCGCCCCCGGTGGGTGAAGGTGAGCGGCAGCAGGCGCGAGTGCCAGAGGGCGAAGATACACCGCTCGCCGCGGGCGAGCCGCGCCTCCTGCTCGTGCACGCGCGTCCGCGCGACGCGCCAGGTGGTCCCCAGCGACAGCACCAGCGCCGCCGACAGGTCGGCCGCCGGCGACATCCACCACGGGTAGACGGGCGCGCTCACGCCGCCAGCGCCCACAGCAGGTCGGCGGCGCGGCGCGAGGCGCCGGGCCCGCCCAGCCGCTCGCGCACCACCGCCAGCGCCTGCCGCCGCGCCGCGCGCGCCGCCGGGTCGTCGAGCCACGGCGCGAGGGTCGCCGCCAGCGCCCCGGCGGTCAGCGCGTCCTGGAGCAGCTCGGGCGCCACCGCCTCGCCGGCGACGATGTTGGGCAGCCCGATCCGCTCGAGCCGCACCAGCCGGCGGGCGAGCGCGTAGTTGAGGCGGCCGGTGCGGTAGACGACCGCCAGCGGCGTGCCGAACAGCGCCGTCTCGAGCGTGGCGGTGCCCGAGGCGACCGCACAGGCGGTGGCGAACGCCTGGGTGGCGTGGACCCGCCCGCGCACCAGCCGCACGCCGCCGAGCGCCGCCGCATCGAGGCCGCGCGGCTCGAGCCCCGGGGCCAGCGGGAGCACGCCGAGCAGCTCCGGCCGCTCGCGCATCAGGACGTGGGCCGCCCCCAGCATCGGCGTCAGGTGGCGGGCCAGCTCCTGCGCCCGGCTCCCCGGCAGCAGTCCGAGGATCGGCTGGTCGGGCCGGGCCCCCAGCTCGGCGCGGAACACGGCCTCGTCCACCTCGGGCGCGAGCCCGTCCATCAGCGGGTGCCCGACGAACGTGGTCGGCACCCCGGCGGCGCGGAAGATGGGCTCCTCGAACGGGAACACCACCGCCAGCCGGTCCACCCAGCGCGCCATCGCCGCCGCGCGCTCGGGATGCCACGCCCACACCTGCGGGGCGATGTAGTAGAGGATCCGCGCCCCGCGCCGCTTCAGCTCCGGGCCGAGCCGGAGGTTGAAGCCGGGGTAGTCCACCAGCAGCACCGCGTGGGGCTCGAACTCGCGCAGCGCGCGCAGCAGCCGGGCGCGGGTGCGGAGCAGGGCGGGCAGCCGGGCGGGGATCTCCGCGAACCCCAGCACGGCGAGGTCCTCCATCGCCGCGACCGGCTCCACCCCCGCCGCCCGCAGCGCCGCGCCGGCGACGCCGGCGACGCGGCACGGGCCCCGCTCGCGCAGCGCCCCCACCAGCCGGGCCGCGTGGAGGTCCCCGGACGCCTCCCCCGCCACGAGCAGGAAACGGCGCTCTATCCCGCCGCCCACTGGAGCGCCCGGCGTCCCATGGCCGCGCGCACCTCCTCGGCCACCCGCAGCGCCTCGCGCCCGTCGCGGGCGCTGGCCGCGCCCTCGCCGCCGGCCAGCGAGCGCACGAACGCGGCCAGCTCGAGCTGGAGCGGCTCGCCCTCGTCGATCGCCAGCGCCTCGCGGCGGATCGGCGGCGCCACGCTCGGGTCGAGACGCAGCACGTCGCCGGTGCGGGCGAACAGGTCGATGGAAAGGTAGGCGTCGGCCTGGAAGAACCGGATGCGCCGCAGGCGCTCCTGCGAGACGCGGCTGGCGGTCAGGTTCGCGACGCAGCCGTCCTCGAACTCGAGCCGGGCGTTGGCGATGTCCACGGTGCTCGAGAGCACCGCCACCCCGACCGCCGAGACGGTCACCGGCAGCCGGCCGGTGAGGTGGAGGACCGCGTCGATGTCGTGGATCATCAGGTCGAGCACGACGTCGATGTCGAGCGAGCGCGGCTGGAAGGCGGCGAGCCGGTGGGCCTCGATGAACTTGGGGCGGCGAACGAGCGGCCGCGCCGCGATCAGGGCGGGGTTGAACCGCTCGACCTGGCCGACCTGGAGGATGCGCCCGGCCCGTCGCGCCGCCTGGACCAGCGCGTCCGCCTCGGCGACCGTGGCGGCCATCGGCTTCTCGACCAGCACGTGGCAGCCCGCGGCCAGCGCCTGCTCGGCGGCGGCCCGGTGGTCCACGGTGGGCACCGCGACCGACACCGCGTCGCAGCGCGCGAGCAGCTCCTCGGGGCGCGCGCAGGCGACCGTCCCGTGGCGCCCGGCGACCGCGGCCGCCCGCGCCGGGTCCCGGTCGTGGACCCCGGCCAGCTCGACCTCCGGCATCGCCTCGTAGATGCGGGCGTGCTTCTCCCCCCACGTTCCGGCGCCCCACACCCCCACGCGCGGCCGGGCCATCGTCCGCTCCCTAGCGGGTGAGTCCGCGCGAGGAGGTCTCGGCGAAGCGGGCGAGCACCTCGACCTCGTGGATCGCCGGGAAGCGCTCGCGCATGCGGGCGACCGCCGCGCCGACGGTGAGCTCGCCGCGGAACAGGATCCGATGGCACTGCTCGAGCGCCGCCCGCGTCTCGGCCGAGAACCCGCGTCGCTCGAGGCCCACCCGGTTCACGCCGGCGCAGCGCGGGATCGCCCCCGCCACCGTCATGTACGGGGCGGCGTCCTGCGCCAGCCGGGTGCCGCCGCCGACGATGCTGTGGCGGCCGACGCGGGCGAACTGGTGGACCACGGTGCCGCCGCCGACGATCGCCCAGTCCTCGACCGTGACGTAGCCGGCGAACTGCACGGCGTTCGCGATCACGGCGTGGTCGCCGATCTGGCAGTTGTGGGCGACGTGCGCATACGCCATCAGCAGGCAGTGGCTGCCGATCCGGGTGGTCGCACCGGGCTCGGTCGCCAGGTTGGCGGTGACGTACTCGCGCAGCTCGGTGTGGTCGCCGATCTCCAGGTAGGACGGCTCGCCGCCGTACTTGAGGTCCTGCGGCGGGCTGCCGGCCACCGCGCCGTGGTGGAGGCGGCAGCCGCGGCCGATCGTCGTCCACCCGGTCAACAGCGCGTGGCTGCCGACCGTGGTGCCGTCCCCGATCCGCACGTGGGGCCCGATCACCGCGCCGGGCCCGACCGTCACGCCGGCGCCGAGCTCCGCCCCGTCCTCGATGAAGGCGGCAGGATGGATGGCGGTCATCATGACGGACGCTTGTCCACGACGGTGGCGAGCAGCTCCGCCTCGGCCACCAGCTGGTCGTCCACGAACGCCTCCCCCTTCATCTTCGAGATCGTCCCCTTCAGCTTGAGCAACGTCAGCTTGAAGCGCAGCTGGTCGCCCGGGGTCACCGGGCGGCGGAAGCGGGCCCCGTCGATGCCCATGAAGTACATCAGCTTGTCGTTGGGGTCCTCGACCGAGTTCAGCAGCAGCAGCCCGCCCACCTGCGCCATCGCCTCGATGATGAGCACCGCCGGCATGATCGGGTGGCCCGGGAAGTGCCCCTGGAAGAACGGCTCGTTCACGGTGACGTTCTTGATCCCCTCGATGGACTCCCCTTCTTCGATGCGGGTGATGCGGTCCACGAGCAGGAACGGGTAGCGGTGGGGCATGATGTCCATGATCGCGGTGGTGTCCCACTCCTCCGCGGGCGCCCCCGCCCGGCGGCCCGGCAGCGGCAGCGTCTCCTTGAGGCGCTTGACGAACGCCACGTGGCTCTCGTGCCCGGAGCGCACGGCGCTGACGTGCCCGAGCAGCGGGCGGCCGAGCAGGAACAGGTCGCCGAGCAGG
>CAZKQE010000238.1:0-4761 GCA_964554725.1 uncultured bacterium | reverse complement strand
GCCTCGATGCCGCACCCGGCGGCGCACCCCCCGCGCTCGCGGCGGCGCTCGCGCTCCACTACGAGGCGGTGGGGCGCCACGACCTGGCCGGCGCGCTGGTCGCGGGCGCGCGCGACGGCGACCCGGGCCGCGCGCGCGCGGCGCTCGTCTACGTGACGCTGCGCGGCGACAACCCGGACGCCGCCGCCGACCTGGCGCGCGCGGCGGTCGAGGACGATCCGCGCAGCGCCGCGAACCAGAACAACTTCGGCATCACCCGGCTGCGCGCCGGGGACCCGAAGGCGGCTCGCGCCGCGTTCCTGCGCGCGATCGAGCTCGACCCGCGGCTCGCCGGGCCCTACTACAACCTCTCGATCGTGGATCGCTTCTTCTTCTTCGACGACGAGGCCGCCGCACGCTGGCTCAAGGCCTACCGGGAGCGGGCGACCGACGACCCCGACGGGCTGTTCGGGATGAACGAGAAGGCCGGCGCGCGCCCGGTCGCCGGGGAGGGACGATGAGCGCCATCCGCGTGTGGACGGTCGGCCTCTGTCTGCTGGCCGCCGCCTTCACGGCGCCGGCCGACGCCGCGCCCGCGAAGCGGAAGGCGGCCACGCCGTCGGGCGCCACCTCCCGGGCGTCGAAGCGCGCCACCGCGACGCCGGCGAAGCAGGACGCCGCCGCGACCGGCGGCGCCGCAGCCCGGGGCGGGGCCGTGCCGGCGCGCACGGTGGCCGCGCCGCGGCGGCTCGAGGACATCCACATCGAGGGCGAGATCCCGGCGCCCCAGGTGCTGTTCGTCACCGCGCGCGACCAGCGCCGGCTGACCCGGTTCCATCACCGACGCTACCTCATGACCAGCGCGCAGGTCGGCGAGGCGACGCCGCTGCCGACCCGCGTCACTTTGACCACCCCCCCACCGGCTCCGGCGGGCACGCCGTGAGCGGTGACCGGAAGGACGGCGCCCCCTGGCCGCGGAGCGGAGCATGACACCCGGAGGACTCCCGGAGGCCACGGTCCGGGCGGACGTCCCGAGCGGGCCGTTCCGCGCGACCGCGGCGCGCCTGCGCATGGCGGCGCTGGTGTTCTCGGCCGAGCGCCAGGCGATGTGGCTCGCGGGCCGCGAGCGGCTCGTGCGCGCGATCGGCATCACCTCGGCGCTGTTCTGCGTCCTGTTCGTCGCCCTCATGGTGGTGAAGCCGATGCGGCGGTTCGAAGCGGTGCGGGTGGTGCTGCCTCCGACCCGCACCGTGATCCTCAAGGAGGTCGTGCCCGAGCCGCCGGCGCCCGCCGCCGCGAGCCGGACGGACCTCGAGCAGCTGAGCGTCCGGAAGGTGGCCGACCCGCCCACGGTGAAGGCGCCGGCGCAGGCGATCCTCCCCCCGCCGGTGCCGCCCAAGCCGGTGGACCGGGCGGCCGAGCAGGCGGGACGCGAGCGGGCCCGTGCCGCGACCTCGGAACTGACCCGCGCCGCCGCCTCGCTCGACCGGGCGCTCGGCGACCTCACGTCGTCGCTCGGCGCCCCCGCGGCGGGCGATGTGCGGGCCTCGCGCCGCGCCCGTGCCCGCAACGTCGGCTCGGGACGCAGCGACGGCCAGCTCGGCGCGGTCGGGAGCGGGGTCGCCGGCAGCGGGGCGACCGCGGACCTGGGCGGCTCGGCGGTCGAGGGGACGCTGGTCGGGATCGGGGCGCTCGCCGCGGCACCGGTCGCCGAGGGGCGTGAGGGCGCCGAGGGCGGGGCCGGCGCCGGCTCACGGCCGGGCGTCTACCGCAGCAACGCCTCGCTGCTCGCCGTGATCCAGAAGTACGCGGCCGGCATCCAGTACTGCTACGAGAGCGAGCTCAAGCGCGACGAGTCCCTGCGCGGCAAACTCGTGGTGACGATGACCGTGACCCCGGGCGGCAGCGTCCAGGAGGCGACCGTGGTGCGCAACACGGTCGGCTCCGAACGGCTCGCGGCCTGCGCGCTGTCCCAGATCCGCAGCTGGAAGTTCCCCGCGGTCACCGGCGGCCTCACCACCTTCCAGGCCCCGTTCGTGTTCACGCCGCCGAAGTAGGGCGGTTCAGCGCCGGCCTGCGAGCGCGGCCGGCAGGCGCGCCAGCATCAGCGCCGCGCGCTTCGCCTGCCAGTTCAGCCAGCGCAGGTCGGCGAACTCGTTCACCGTGTGGCCGCCGTCGCCGCGCATGCCGATGCCGTCGATCGCCATCGCCACCCGGCCCTCGGTGAACGAGACGTCCGCCGCCCCGGCGCGCGAGGGGTTCACGGGCTCGACCGGCCCGGTGCCGAGGTCGCGGCTCGCCCGGTCGTAGATCGCGAGCAGCCGCCGGTTCCCGTCCGTCAGCGCCAGCGGCGGGTAGCCGTCGGTGAACGTGACCTCCGCTCCCGCGTGGGGCGGGCTCGCCGCGACGATGCGGCGCATGATCGCCTTGGCGTTCTCCCGCTGCTCCACCGAGAGCGTGCGCAGGTCGCCGGCGACCAGGGTGCTCTCGGCGATCACGTTCGTCTTGCCGAACGCGGTGCCGCGGCTCGCCTCGGGATCGAACGTGGTCGTCGTGCCGCCGAGGATGAGGCCCGGGTTGACGGTCAGGTAGGGCTCGACCGAAAGCGAGTCCCGGAAGGCGGCGAGGATGCGCGCCGCCTCGTACACCGCCCCGGCGCCGATGTCCGATCGGAAGATCTGCGACGAGTGGGCCGGCGTGCCGGAGACGCGCAGCACCCAGCCGCTGTTCCCGCGGCGCGCGATCACCGCGTGACGCGGGTCGCCGTCCCCGTCCTCGAAGCCGATCGCCACCTCGGCCTGGTCGGCGGCCGCGAGCAGGTCGGCGCGGGCGAGCGCGAGCGGCGCGCCCGGCTTCTCCTCGTCGCCGGTGAGGATCGCGGTGACCGACAGGCGGTCCAGCGCCCCCGCCTCCTTCAACGCCCGCAGCGCCAGCAGCATGATGACGTTGCCGCCCTTCATGTCGCACACGCCGGGCCCGCGCGCGGTCGAGTCGCCGAGGGCCTGGTAGCGCTGGAACGGGCTGTCGGGCTCGAACACGGTGTCGAGATGGCCGATGAGCAGCACCCCGGGCTTCCCGCCCTTCGCGCGCGTGGCGATGAGGTGCCCGGCGCGGCCCCAGGCGGCGCCGTCGGCCCAGCGGGTCCGGAACCCCAGCGCCTCGAACTCGGCCGCGAACACCCGGCCCACCTCGCGCACGCCGTCGAAGTTCATCGTGCCGCTGTTCAGGTTCACCGTCCGCTCGAGCAGCGCGTGCGCGGCGGCGGTGTGGCGGTCCACCGCGGCGACCAGGTGCCGCTCCGTCTTCGCCGTGATGGCGGCCCCGGCGGGATGCGCCAGGATCAGCGCGACGAGGCCGAGCGCGAACCCCGCGTGCCGCCCCGCGCGGGCGCCGGGCGCCGCCGGCCGGGCCGGCCTCACCGTCCCCCCGCGGCCGGCGCCGGGTCGCCCAGCCGCCCGGGCATCTCGGCGATCGCGTAGACCATCACCGCCAGCGCGGCGACGTTCTTCCGCAGCTCGACCGGATCCACCTTGTCGAGCATGTCGGCGGGCGTGTGGTGCCAGTCGACGTAGTGCTCCATCGTCGTGCGGTGCGCGAGCCCGGGGACGCCCCGGCGCATGAGCGGGCCGATGTCGGCCCCGCCCCCGCGCGGGCCCACGGTGTCGGCGCCGAGCCCGGCGAGCAGCGGCGCGATCGCCCGCACGCGCGCGGCCGCGGCGGCGGCGCGCGCGACGTCGGTCGAGTCCGTGCCCACGCGGTGGACGTCCACGTCGAAGCCGACGACGCGCTCGACGCCGCCGTCCGACTCGATCGCCGCCACGTGCCCGGCGACCGCGGCGCCCAGCGAGTCGGCGTATGCGTTCCCGCCCCGCAGGCCGTTCTCCTCGTTCGTCCACAGCACCACCCGCACGGTGCGCCGCGGGCGCAGGCCGAGCTGTCTCATGAGCCGCAGCGACTCCATGGCGATCACGCAGCCGCCGCCGTCGTCGTGCGCGCCGGAGCCCACGTCCCACGAGTCGAGATGCCCGCCCACGACCACCACCTCGTCGGGCCGCTCGCGGCCGCGCAGCTCGCCGATCACGTTGTGGGAGAGCCCGTCCGGCAGCGTGTCGGCCGCCATCTCGAGCCGCACGCGGACGCGCCCGCCGCGGGCCAGCAGCCGGCGCATCATCGTCGCGTCCTCGATGGTGACCGCGGCGGCCGGGATGCGCGGCAGGCTGTCCACGTAGGCCCCCATCGCGCCGGTGTGCGGCGTGCGCAGGCTCACCGGGCCCACCGAGCGCACCAGCGCCGCCACCGCGCCGCGCGCGGCGGCCCGGTTGGCGCCCTGGCTCCGGTAGCGGACGGTGGGGCCGTAGCTCGTGAACGGCACGTCGTAGAGCACCATCTTCCCGCGCACCGCCGCGTCGGGCAGCGCGTCCAGCTCGGCGAAGCTGCCGACCGCGACCACCTCGGCGGTGATCCCGCCCGGCGGCGTGCCGACGCTGCGCCCGAGCCCGAGGATCGAGAGCGCCTGCGGCCCCGGCTCCACCATCGTCGCCCGCTCCTCGCCCCGCACCCAGCGCGGCACCAGGACCGGCTGCAGGCGCACCCGCTCGAGGCCGTCCTCGCGCATCGCCGCCGCCGCCCACTCGACCGCCCGCTCCAGCGCGGCCGAGCCCGACAGCCGGTGGCCGATCCCATCGCACAGCTGTGAGAGCCGCAGGTAGGCGTGGTCGCTGGCCAGCGCCGCGCCGATCAGGCGCTCGGCGGCCGGCCGCAGGGCGACCTCGAGCGGCACCG
>CAZKQE010000237.1:0-4790 GCA_964554725.1 uncultured bacterium | reverse complement strand
CGGTGGACGTGGTCGTCATCGACTCGGTCGCCGCGCTGGTGCCGCGCGCCGAGATCGAAGGCGAGATGGGCGACTCGCACGTCGGCCTCCAGGCGCGGCTCATGTCGCAGGCCCTGCGCAAGCTCACCGGCTCGATCTCGAAGAGCAAGACGACGGTGATCTTCATCAACCAGATCCGCATGCAGATCGGGGTCATGTTCGGTTGCTTCCACTATGGCACCCGGGTCACCCTCGCCGACGGCACGAGCGAGAAGATCGGCAAGATCGTGAACCAGCGGTTGAAGGTCGAGGTCCTCTCCTGTGACCCGAAGACCGGCCGCATCGAACCGCGGCGCGTCGTGAACTGGTTCGACAACGGGAACGCGGAGTACTTCCTCCAGTTCGAGGTGGAGGGCGGGCGCTCGGGCCGGCGGCGCTTCGCGGCCACGCCCAACCACACGATCCTCACGCCCGACGGCGAGGTCGCCGCCGGCGAGCTCGAGGTGGGCTCCGAGGTCCTGGTGGGCGTCGAGGACTACCGCCTCACGGAGGACCAGTTCCAGCTGCTGCTCGGAGGCAGCCTCGGGGACGGCTCGTTGCGGCGGGCGGGGGCCCACACCGCGAGCTTCCGGGTCGGACACGGCGAGGCCCAGTCCGAATACGTGACGTGGAAGCACTGGATGCTCGAGCCGTTCTCCCAGAAGGTCGGGAAGGTCGGCAACGGGACCGGGTTCGACACGCTCGCCATGCCGGCGCTGGCGGAACTGCGCGAGGAGCTCTACGCCGCAGACGGCCAGCGTGCCGTGAGCGTGGCCCTGCTCGAGAAGCTGGATGCCCGTGGGCTGGCCGTCTGGTACGGCGACGACGGGTCCTTCGGCGGGTCGTACGCGCGCTGGGGCAAGGGGAAGGCCGTGCTCTACAACAAGTCCCTGAACCCGCCGGCGCGCCACGCCGTGGCCGACAAGCTCGAGCAGCTCGGGGTCGGTCGGCCGCGGGACGATGGCCGGGGGTTCTGGTTCACCGCCGAGCAGACCGCGAAGCTGCACGCGCTGATCGCGCCGTATCTCCACGCGTCCGTCGGCCACAAGCTCCACCCCGACCAGCGTGGGCGGTTCGCATGGTCCCCCGACCTGAGCGACGCGCACCTCAACGGGACGCGGCTCGCGTCCCGGAGGTTCTCGCGCGCCGTACCCGCGAAGGTGACGAAGATCTACCGCAAGCCGGCGACGCGCTCGATGCGGCGTTTCGACCTCGAGGTCGAGGGCAACCACACCTATCTGGTCGACGGCGTCGTCGTGCACAACTCGCCCGAGACGACGGCCGGCGGGCGGGCGCTCAAGTTCTACGCCTCGGTGCGCATGGACATCCGCCGCATCGCCACGCTCAAGGAGGGCGACCAGGCGGTGGGGAACCGCACCAAGGTCAAGGTGGTGAAGAACAAGGTCGCCGCGCCCTTCCGCGAGGCCGAGTTCGACATCATCTACAACGAGGGGATCTCGCGCGAGGGCGAGCTGATCGACTACGCGGTCGAGAAGGGCGTGATCCAGAAGAGCGGCACCTGGTTCTCGTTCGGCGAGGAGCGGATCGGTCAGGGACGCGAGAACGCGCGGTTGTTCCTCAAGGAGCACAAGGACATCCGCGCCCAGCTCGAGGCCAAGCTGCTGCCGCTGCTCGGGCTCAAGGTGCCGGGCGCCGCCGCCGGCGCGAGCCCGGCCGGCGCCGAGGCGTCGGCGGCGAAGCCGGGCGGGAACGCCGTTCCGGCGAAGCCCGTGCCGGCCGCGGGGGTGGCGCGTCCGCAGCCCGCGATGGTGGCGGGCGGGGAGCGGAAGCGGTAGCGTCGCCAGTCCTGCCCACCCCCTGCGAACGAGTCCCGCCGGGGTCGGACCACCCGTGCACAGGAGACCTGCCATGCGCCCGTCCACGATGACGCGTCCGCTCGCGCTGTTCGCCCTGCTGCTGTTCGCCGGCTGCGCCCAGGCGCCGCCCGCGGCGGACACGGCGGCGGTCGAGGCGGCGGTCGAGGCGAAGATCCAGGCCTACCGGAGCGCGGTGGCGGCGCGCGACACCGCCGCGATCCTCGCCCTCTATGCCCCCGACGCGCGACTGATGCCCGCCAACGCGCCGATGGCGGACACGCCCGAGAAGATCCGCGCCGCCTGGGTGGGGGTGCTCGGCATGCCCGGGATGGCGCTCGAGTTCACCTCGACCGCCAAGGTCGTCTCGCAGGCCGGCGACATGGTGGTGGACGTCGGCACCTTCACCTTCAAGTTCCAGGACCCGACCGGCCGGGAGATCACCGACGTCGGCAAGTCGCTGACCGTGTTCCGCCGGTTGGGCGACGACTGGAAGATCATCGCCGAGACGTTCAACAGCGACGTCCCCCCGCCGGGCATGTAGCCCGGGCGCGACCGCGGGATCCGGCGATGTCGGGCACGCACGAGGCGGGCATGGGGGGCGGCCGCGGGCCGACCGCCCCCTCGTGGCGTCAGCTCATCGGCATCCCGCTCAACGTCCTCCTCTTCCTCCTGCTCATGATCATGGGCTGGGGGAGCTGGGACGGGTTCTTCGCCCATCCGGTGCGGATGGGCGTCGTGGTGCTCCACTTCCTGATGATCCCGGTGATGACGTGGAGCACCTCGGGGCGGAGCCGGGGGCTGAAGAGCGCCCCCGACTGGCGTCCGTTCTTCCCGCTGCTGGTCTTTCACTCCCTGTTCACCGCGTTCCTGATGCCCTACATGGACGCGCGCGACCTGTGGGTGATCCCCGGCGGCGACGCGACGCGCTGGGCCGGCTTCGCCGTGCTGACCCTGGGGGTGGCGCTCCGCCTCGGGCCGATGCTCGAGCTGGGCCGCCGGTTCGTCTCGGTGGTCGCGGTGCAGGAGGGCCACACGCTCCACACGACCGGGTTCTACGCGGCGGTGCGGCATCCGTCCTACCTCGGGATCCTGCTCATGGACCTCGGGTTCGCCGGGGTGTTCCGCAGCGTCGTCGCGCTGGCGCTGATGCCGCTCGTGTTCTGGATGTTCAAGCGCCGCATGGACGTCGAAGAGGGCTTCATGGTCGAGCAGTTCGGCGCCGGCTATCGCGACTACATGGCGCGCACGAAGCGCATCCTCCCCGGAGCGTACTGACGGTGCGCGCGGCGCGCGGTGCGGCCGCGGCGACGGCCGGGAGGGCCGCCGACCCCGAGGCGGCGCGCGAGGCGGCGCTCCGGCTGCTCGAGCGCACCCGCCGCACGCGCGCCGATCTCGCCCGCCGTCTGCGCGAGAAGGGTTTCGACGAGGCGGCGACCGCGCAGGCGCTCGACCGCCTCCAGTCCGTCGGCCTGGTCGACGACGTCGAATACGCGCGCGCGTTCCTCGCCGGCCGCTGGGGGCGGCGCGCGGCCGGATGGCGGGTGCTCGAGCAGGACCTGCGCCGGCGCGGGGTCGCCGGCGGGGACATCGAGCAGGCGCGCGCGCGCTTCGAGGCCGATCAGGGCCCCGCCGACGAGCTGCGGCTGGCGCGACGAGTAGCGGCGCAGGCGGCCCGGCGCCACGCGGCACTCGAGCCCCGGGTGAGGCGCCAGCGGCTCTACGCGCTGCTGATGCGGCGCGGGTTCGACGGCGAGGTCATCGAGCAGGCCCTGCGGGACGAGGGCGAACCGTCCTGACCCACGGCGCGGGCGGGCCCGCGCGCATCGAGGAGGAGGGGGCATGATCCGCAAGGCATCGGCGGTCTGGCAGGGGGATCTCCGCACCGGGCGCGGCACCATGACGGCGCCGAGCGGGGTGATGACGGAGGCGCCCTACACGTTCGCGACCCGGTTCGAGGACCGTCCCGGCACCAATCCCGAGGAGCTGGTCGCGGCGGCCCACGCCGGCTGCTTCTCGATGGCGTTCTCGGCCGACCTCGCGCGCGCCGGGCTGACCCCCGAGCGCGTCGAGACCACCGCCGCGGTGACCCTCGAGACCGTGGACGGCAAGCCGACCGTGACGAAGAGCCACCTCACGGTGCGGGCGACGGTGCCGGGGGCGGACGAGGCGAAGGTCCGGGAGGTCGCCGCCGCCGCCAAGGCGGGCTGCCCGATCTCGCGCCTGCTCAAGGCCGAGATCACGATGGAGCTGACGCTCGCGGGCTGAGGAGGGGCGGCTTTCCCCCCCGTGCGGAAACCGGCTATCTTCCGCCCTTCATGACCCCTTCACCCGCCTCCCCGACGCTGCGGACCGCGGCCGAGCTGCGCCGCGGGTTCCTCGACTTCTTCGTCGCCCGCGGCCACACCGCCGTGCCCTCGGCGCCGCTGGTGCCGGACGACCCCTCGCTGCTGTTCACCACCGCCGGGATGGTCCAGTTCAAGCCCTACTACACCGCCGCCGGCGAGCTGCCCTACACGCGCGCGGTCTCGGTGCAGAAGTGCCTGCGGCTCACCGACCTCGACAACGTCGGCCTCACCCCGCGCCACGACACCTTCTTCGAGATGCTGGGCAACTTCTCGTTCGGCGCGCGCGAGCGCGGCGCCTACTTCAAGGAGGAGGCGATCGCCTTCGCCTGGGAGTTCGTCACCGGCGTGCTGGGTCTGCCGAAGGCGCGGCTCTACGCCTCGATCTTCGCCGGCGAGGGCAACCTGCCGCGCGACGACGAGGCGGCGGCGTTGTGGAAGAAGGTCGGGCTCGCCCCCGACCACGTCGTGGCGCTCGGCCGCGCCGACAACTTCTGGGGCCCGGCGGGCGGACAGGGGGCGTGCGGGCCGTGCTGCGAGCTCTTCTTAGACCTCGGCGAGACGCGCCCCGCCTACCTTGCCGAGGGCGCGTTCTGGGGCGAGCGCCCCGGCG
>CAZKQE010000236.1:0-4794 GCA_964554725.1 uncultured bacterium | reverse complement strand
AGACGGCGTCGGGGCCGGCTCGCGCTTCGCCGCGGCGAGCGGCGGCGCGGCGGACGCCGGGGCGGCGGCCTCGGCGGCCGGCTCGACGCGCGCGAGCACGTCGCCCACCTCGACCCGGTCGCCGACCGCCCGCGCGTGGCGCACGACGGCGGCGACCTCGGCGGGGATCTCGACCGCGGCCTTGTCGGTCTCCAGCGTGACCACCGGCTCGTCCACCGTGACGGTCGCCCCGTCGGGCTTGAGCCAGGCGACGACCACCGCCTCGGAGATGGACTCGGCGAGCCGGGGGACCTTGAGCTCGACCGTCATCGGCGCCCCACGCCGGCGCGCGGCGCCGCGTCCCGCCCGGCGCGCCTCATCGCTCGTGCCGCTGCGGGGCGACCCGCTCGGCCCCCGGGGCGTGCGCGGGCAGCGGTCCCACCTCGGCCAGCGCCCGGTCCACCAGCGCCTGCTCCTGCGCGACGTGACGCGCGTAGAAGCCGGTGGCGGGCGTGGGCGAGGCCTTGCGCGCGACCAGCCGCAGGGTCGCGCCGGAGGGCAGCACCGATTCGATCCGGTGCCGCACGCAGCGCCATGCGCCCATGTTGGCCGGCTCCTCCTGCACCCAGCGAACGTCGCGCGCGTTGGGATAGCGCCGCAGCACCGCGGCCAGCTCGGCGCGCGGGAACGGGTAGAGCTGCTCGGTCCGCACCAGCGCGGCGGACGACACGTCGCGCGCCTCGCGACCCTCGAGCAGCGTGTAGTAGAACTTGCCCGACACGAGCAGCACGCGCCGCACCGCGAGCGGGTCCGCGACCGACTCGTCGTCGATCACGTTGCGGAAGCCGCCCCCGGTGAACTCGGCCACCGCCGAGACCGCGCGCTTGTGCCGCAGCAGGCTCTTCGGGCTCATGACGACCAGCGGTTTGCGGAACGTCCGGTGGAGCTGCCGGCGCAGCGCGTGGAACAGCTGCGCCGGGGTGGTGAGGTTGCACACTTGAAGATTTCCATTCGCGCACAGCTCGAGGAAGCGCTCGAGCCGCGCGCTCGAGTGCTCCGGTCCCTGCCCCTCGTAGCCGTGCGGGAGCAGCAGCACCAGGCCCGACATGCGCTGCCACTTCGACTCGCCGCTGGCCAGGAACTGGTCGATGTAGACCTGCGCGACGTTGGCGAAGTCCCCGAACTGGGCCTCCCACACGACCAGCGCGTAGGGATCGGCGGTGCTGTATCCGTACTCGAAGCCGAGGCAAGCCGCCTCGTTGAGCGGCGTGTCGATCACCGTGAACCGGCCCTGGCCGGACTCGAGATGCTGCAGCGGCACATGGCGCGCGCCGCTCTCGCGGTCGTAGAGGGCCGCGTGGCGGTGGGAGAAGGTGCCGCGCGCGGTGTCCTGGCCGCTGAGCCGCACGCCGCGACCCTCGAGCAGCAGCGTGCCGTAGGCGAGCGTCTCGCCGAGCCCCCAGTCGATGCGGTCGGCGGCGAACATCTCCGCGCGCTCCTCGAGCAGGCGCGCGGCCTTGCGGTGCGCCCGGAATCCCTCCGGGAGGCGCGCCGCCCCGGCGAGCACGCGCTCGAGGGTCGCCCGCGACACCGCCGTGTCGGCGCCCCAGTCGTCGCCGGCCCAGCCCAGTCCCGCCCACGCCCCGCGCAGCGGGTGGGGCTCGGCCGGGGTCTCGTCCGCCCGGGCCCGGCGGTGCGCCCCCTGCAGCTCGGCGGTCCGCTCGGCCCGCAGCGCCTCCAGCGCCTCCTCGTCGAGCACGCCCTCGGCGACCAGCGTCGCGGCGTAGGCGCGCGACGCCGGGGTGTGGTCGGCGATCGCGCGGTACATCACCGGCTGCGTGAAGGTCGGGTCGTCGAGCTCGTTGTGGCCGTGCCGCCGGTAGCAGACGAGGTCGACGAACACGTCGCGCTTGAAGGCGGCCCGGTAGGCCAGCGCGATGCGGACCGCATGGACCGCCGCCTCCGGGTCGTCACCGTTCACGTGCAGCACCGGGGCGTCCACCGCGCGCGCGATGTCGGTCGGATAGCGGCTCACCCGCACGTCCGCCGGCGAGGTCGTGAAGCCGATCTGGTTGTTGACGATGATGTGGACCGTGCCGCCGGTCGCGTAGGCCGGCAGCTGTCCCATCGCCAGCGTCTCGGGCACGATGCCCTCGCCGGCGAAGGACGCGTCCCCGTGGATGAGCACCGGGATGCCCCGCTCCCGCGCGCGGTCGCCCGCCATGTCCTGGCGGGCGTGGAGCGACCCCATGACGACCGGGTTGACGAACTCGAGGTGGCTCGGGTTGTAGCGCAGGTCGAGGTGCACCTCGCGACCGCCCCGGGTGCGATGGGGCGAGGCGTACCCCAGGTGGTACTTCACGTCCCCGTGCCCGTACCCGTCCTCGGCCGCGAACCCGGCCTCGAACTCGCTGAAGATCCGCTCGAGCGGCTTGTGAAGGATGTTCGCGAGCACGTTGAGCCGACCCCGGTGCGGCATCCCGATCACGATCTGCTCGACGCCGAGCTCTCCGGCCGCCTCGATCAGGGCGTCCAGCATGGGGATCAGGGTCGCCGCCCCTTCGAGCGAGAACCGCTTCTGGCCGACGTAGCGCACGTGGAGGAACTCCTCGAAGGCGTCGGCGGCCAGCAGCCGGCGCAGGATCCCCACCCGCTCCTCGCGGTCGAGCGGCGGCCGGTTGCGGACCGGCTCCATGCGGGCCTGCAGCCACGCGCGGCGCTCCTCGTCGGCGATGTACATGTACTCCACCCCGATCGGGCCGCAATAGGTGTCGCGCAGGAGCCCGATCAGGTCCCGCAGGGTGCCGGTGAACGTCCCGGGGAGGAATGGCCGCGGGTCCACCGGCCGGTCGAGGTCGGCCGCGGAGAAGCCCAGCGCCCGCGGGTCCAGCGACGAGGGCGGCTCGGGCGGCCCGCCGAGCGGGTCCAGCCGGGCGGCGAGGTGCCCGAACACGCGGTACTGCTCGATCAGTCCGTAGAGCCCGCTCCCCGGCGCCGGCGCGGCCGGCGCGGCGGGACGACCCGCCAGCTCGAACCCGGCGAAGAACAGCGCCCACTCCTCGGGCACCGAGCCCGGGTCGGCCTGATAACGGGCGTACTGCTCCTCGATGTAGGGAGCGTTCGCGCGCTGGACGAAGTCGAGACGGCTGGACACGGGACCCCCGGGTGGCGACGCGGGCGGGACGCCCGCCGCGCCCGGTGGTCCGGGAGCGGCAGGGACGGCATCGCGCGGAAGTTACCACGGCCGCCGCCGCCGCGCCGAACCGGCGCCGCCGCGGCGCCGCGACTCAGCGCCAGTGCGCGCCGAGCCCGACCAGCAGTCCGGCCATGAGGTCGATCCCGTCCCGCAGGTTCTGCAGGCGCAGGTTCTCGTTGGCCGCGTGCTGGTTGTTGTCGTGGTTGGCGATCGGCAGGACGACCACCGGCACCCCCAGCACCTCCGCGATCTCGGCGACCGGGAGGCTGCCGCCGAGCGTCGGGGTGAGGATCGGCGGGCGACCCAGGACGCTCTCCATGACCCGGGCGACCGCCCGCGGGAACGGGGCGTCCAGCGGCACCCGGTAGGGACCGTATCCCCTCCCCCACTCGAGCCGCACGATGCGGTCGTGGGCGCGCCGCAGCGCCGAGTCGGGCGGGTCCGCGACCAGGTGCCAGCCGCCCGCGCGCAGGTGCTCCTCGATCGCGGCGCGCACGCCGTCCGGCGTCTGGTCGGGGACCATGCGGAAGTCGATGGACGCGCGCGCCTCGGTGGGGATGGCGTTGACGGCGTCCGCGCCCACGCCGCCGGCGCGCACCCCGCGGAAGTTGATCGCCGGCCGCAGCAGCCGCTCCCCCAGCGACTCCCCTTCGCCCTCGGTGCCGCCGAGGCGCAGCTCGCCGCGCAGGGCCTCGCCGGGGTCGGGCCCCGCGCGCATCGCCTCGCGCTCCGCCGGGGTCACCGGCCGCACCTGGCGATCGAGACCCGCGACCCGGGAGCGGCCGTCGCCGTCCCGCAGACCGGCGAGCAGCTCCGCCAGCCGCGCGACGGGATTGGGCGCCCAGTTACCGTAGTGCCCGCTGTGGACCGCGCGCGCCGGCCCGTACACGGTCAGCTCGAGCCCGACCACGCCGCGCACGCCGAACACGAGCTGGGGCGCACGCGAGGGGTGCATCGGCCCGTCGCAGAACACCCACGCGTCGGCCGCCAGCAGGTCGCGATGCGCGGCCAGCATCGCCCGCAGGTGCGACGAGCCGGCCTCCTCCTCGCCTTCGAGGAACACCTTGAGGTTCACGCTGCGCCGGGCGCCCTGGGCCGCCAGCGCGTCCAGCGCCGCCATCAGCGCGACGATCGGCGCCTTGTCGTCGCCGGCCGACCGCGCGTAGAGCCGCCACTCGGGGTCGAACGCCCCGCCCGCGGGCGGCCACGGCAGCTCGCGGCCGCCCTGTTCGAGCGGCCGGTCGCGCAGCACCGGCGTCCAGGGGTCGCCGGCCCAGTCCCGCGGCGCCACCGGCTGGCCGTCGTAGTGGGCGTAGAGCACCACCGTGCGGCGCGCCCCCGGCGCCCGCAGCTCGCCGTAGACCGCCGGCGGGCTGCCCGGGGACTCGAGACGGCGGGCGTCGAGGCCGCGACGCCGCAGCATCGCCACCAGATGGTCGGCGTTGCGGCGGATGTTCAGCGAGTCCGCGGCGACGTTGGGGAGCCGCAGCAGCTCGGCGAACTCCGCCAGGATGGCCCCCTCGTGGCGCAGCCGGTGCTCGCGCACCCCGGCCAGCACCCGGGCGGGGTCCGGCGCGGCGTGGCCCGCGCCGGCGGCGAACGCGGCGCCGAGCGCCGCC
>CAZKQE010000235.1:0-4806 GCA_964554725.1 uncultured bacterium | reverse complement strand
CGCCTCGGCCGCCGCGGCGCTCTCCGTGCGCCCGCGACCGCCGCGACGGCCGCGGCGGCGACGCCGGCCGTGGTCCTCGCCCGCGTCGTCCGCCTCCGCCTCTGCGGCGGGTCGGGCGGGCGCGGACCGCGTCTCCGGCTCATGCTCGGGCGCGGCGACGCCCTCGTCGCGCGGCGCGTGCCGCTCGACCCGCCGCTTCTCGCGGTCCGAGATGGGACCGCGCTCGACCGCCTCGAGCGCGTTGCGCGCCGCCGCCTGCTCGGCCTCCTTCTTGTTCTGGCCGCGCCCCTCGCCCAGCGACCGGCGGCCCACCATCACCTCGACCATGAACTGCTTCGAGTGGTCGGGCCCCATCTCGCTGCGGATGCGATAGACCGGGTGGGTGCGGAAGGTGCTCTGGACGTACTCCTGCAGGTGGCTCTTGTAGTTCGTGTGACGCCGGTCGGCGGCGATCACCTTGGACTCGTCGAGCAGCCAGCGCTGGATGAACGCGCGCGCCGCCTCGAACCCCTGGTCGAGGTAGACGGCGCCGATCACCGACTCGAACGCGTCGGCGAGGATCGAGAGGCGCTGGCGCCCGCCCGACTCGACCTCGGCGTGGCTCATCAGGACGAAGCGCCCGAGCCCCATCGCCAGCGCACGGCGCGACAGGATCGCCTTCGAGACCAGCAGCGACTTGGTCTTCGTGAGCTGCCCCTCGTGCTCACTCGGGTGCGACCGATAGAGGAACTCGCTCGTCACCAGGCCCAGCACCGAGTCGCCCAGGAACTCGAGCCGCTCGTTGGAGTCGCGCGGCCCCTGGCCGGTAACGTGGAGGTACGAGCGGTGGGTGAGCGCGAGCTTGAGCAGGCCGGGGTCGCGGAACGTGATCCCGTACTGCCGGCCGAAGTCGGCCAGCGCGCGGCTCTCCTGCTCGCCGAACGCCTCGCGGCCGGGACGGCCGCGCTCCGCCGGCGCCGGGCGGCCGCCGAACAGGCCCTTCAGCCATTCGAGGAACGACGGACGTCGTGGCGCCCGCGCGGGCTGCCGCGGGCCGCGACCGCCGCCGCCGCGCCGGCGCGAGCGCCGGCCGCCCCGGCCTACGTTGCGGCCTTGAGCGCCAGGGTCACGTTGTGCCCCCCGAACCCGAACGAGTTCGAGAGGGCGCCCGTCACGCGGTGCGTTCGGGCCTGAGCGGGGACGAAATCGAGGTCGCATGTGGGATCCGGTCGTTCGAGGTTGATGGTCGGCGGGACGACGCCGCGCGCCAGGGTCAGAACGGTGGCGACCGCTTCGATGCCCCCGGCGGCACCCAGCAGGTGCCCGGTCATCGACTTGGTCGAACTCACCATGAGACGGCGCGCGTGCTCGCCGAACACGGACTTGATCGCCGACACCTCGGCGGGATCGCCGGCCGGTGTCGACGTGCCATGAGCGTTGACGTACTGCACCTGTTCCAGGGGAAGCCGGGCGTCGGCGAGCGCGCGACGCATCGCGCGCGCGGCGCCCTCCCCGTCCACGCAGGGCGCGGTCATGTGGTACGCGTCCCCGGTGGCGCCGTAGCCGCACAACTCGGCGAGGGGCGTCGCCCCGCGCCGCCGGGCGTGGTCCTCGGTCTCGAGCACCAGCATCGCGGCGCCTTCCCCGATGACGAACCCGTCCCGGTCGGCGTCGAACGGACGGCTGGCCCGCGCGGGATCGTCGTTGCGCGTGGAGAGCGCCCGGGCGTTGCCGAAGCCGGCGAGCGCCATGGGCGTGATCGTCGCCTCGCTGCCGCCCGCCAGGATGACGTCGGCGTCCCCCGCCCGCAGCAGGCGAAGGGCCTCGCCGATCGCGTGCGCGCCGGAGGCGCACGCCGAGACCGTGGCGAAGTTCGGCCCCTGGAGGCCGAACTGGATCGAGACCTGGCCGGCGGCCATGTCCACGATCATCATCGGGATGAAGAACGGACTCACGCGGCCCGGCCCCTTGTGGACCAGGTTCGAGTGCTGTTCCTCGAACGTCTCCATCCCGCCGATGCCGGAACCGATGACCACGCCGACGCGCGTCCGGTCCACCGCCTCGAGGTCGAGGCCTGCGGTACGGATCGCCTCGTGGGTGGCGACGACCGCGTACTGGACGAAGCGGTCCATCCGCTTCGCCTCCTTGCGGTCGAGGATCCCCTCGCTGGTGAAGTCCTTCACCTCGCAGGCGAACCGCGTGCCGTAGGTCGAGGTGTCGAACCGCGTGATGGGTCCGGCCCCCGAGCGCCCGGCGGTCAGACCCTCCCAGAGGCTCTCGGTGTCGTTGCCCAGGGGCGAGACGACGCCGGTCCCGGTCACCAGGACGCGCAGCGGCTCAGCCACGGCGACCCGCTCCTGCCGGGACGCCGGAGCCGCCGCGGCGGACGCACGCGCGGGATCCGCCGCGCCGCCGTCCGCCACGGCCCCCGCAGATCACGTGGGACATGCGGCTCAGGACGCCGCGCCCGCGTGCGACTTGAGGTAGTTCATCGCGTCGCCCACGGTCTTCAGCTTGTCCGCCTCCTCGTCCGGGATGTCGAGGCCGAACTCCTCCTCGAGCGCCATGACCAGCTCGACGATGTCGAGCGAGTCCGCGCCCAGGTCCTCGATGAACTTCGCCTCGGGCGTGAGCTGCTTCACCTCGACTTCCAGCTCCTTGGCGATGATCTCCTTGACCCGATCCTCGCTGAACGCTGCCACTGAACCCACCTCCTGCGTTGAGGTCCGACTGCCGCGGTCCGGGCCCGAGCCGGCGCCCGCCGCGGATCGATGCTCCCGCTACATCACCATCCCGCCGTCCACCGTCCACACCTGTCCGGTGACGTACCCCGCCTGCGGCGACGCCAGGAACGCGATGACCTCGGCCACCTCGCCCGGGTCGCCGAGGCGCCCGAGCGGGATCCGCGCCATCAGCTCCGCGGTCGCCGCCTCCGGCAGCTGCGCCGTCATCTCGGTCGCGATGTAGCCCGGGCACACCGCGTTCACGGTCACGCCCCGCGGGGCCAGCTCGCGCGCCAGCGCCTTGGTGAGGCCGAGCAGCCCCGCCTTCGACGCGGCGTAGTTGGCCTGCCCCGCGTTGCCCATCAGGCCGACGACCGAGGAGACGTTGACGATCCGGCCATAGCGGGCCTTCATCATCGCCCGCGCGACCGCCCGGCAGCAACGGAAGGCGCCGCCCAGGTTCGTGTCGATCACCTGCTGCCACTGCTCGTCGCTCATGCGCATGAACAGCCCGTCGCGGGTGATGCCGGAGTTGTTCACCAGGACGTCCACCCGGCCGAGCTGCCCGAGCGCGGCGGCGAACGCGCCCTCGACCGAGGCCGGGTCGGCGATGTCGGTCGCGAACGCGTGCGCCGACGCACCCGACGCGCGCAGGTCGGCGACCGCCGCCCCCGCCCGCTCCTGGTTGCGGTTGAAGATCGCCACGGTCGCCCCGCGCGCGGCGAGCGCGCGCGCGGTCGCGAGGCCGATCCCGGTCGCGCCGCCGGTCACGAACGCCACCCGGCCGGCGAGCGCGGCCGTGGCCGCCGGGGCCGGGGCGGTCGAGGTGCGGGTCGCCTCGCTCATCGCGCCTCCGGGACGCTCGCGGGGTCGCCGGCCGGCGGGGCCGCCCCGGCGGCGAGCGCGGCCAGCGTCGCCTGCAGGCTGTCCGGGTCGTCCACGTTCCACGAGCGGAGCGACTTGTCCAGCGAGCGCAGCAGCCCGCGCAGGACGGTCCCGGCGCCGACCTCGACGAACCCCTCGGCGCCGTCCGCGACCAGCCGCCGCATCGTGTCCTCCCAGCGCACCGCGCCGAGCAGCTGAGCCTCGAGCGCAGCGCGCAGGTCGGCGCCGCGCCGCAGCGGCTCGGCCGAGACGTTCACCACCACCGGCATCAGCGCGTCGTGGACCGAGACCGCCGCCAGCGCCTCGGTGAGGCCGGCGGCGGCCGACTCCATCAGCGGCGAGTGGAAGGCCCCGCTCACCTCGAGCGCGATGACCCGCTTCGCCCCCATCCCGCGCGCCAGCTCGCAGGCGCGCACCACCGCCCCGCGCTCCCCGGAGATGACGACCTGGCCGGGCGCGTTGAGGTTCGCCGCCCGCACGATTCCCGCCGACTCGGCGCGCGCGCACGCCTCCTCGACCTGGGCGCGGTCGAGGCCGAGGATGGCGGCCATGGTGCCGGGCCGGTCGAGGCCGGCCCGGTACATGAGCTCCCCGCGACGGTGGACCAGCCGCACCGCGTCCTCGAACTCGAGCGCCCCGGCGGCGACGCAGGCCGAGTACTCGCCCAGGCTGTGTCCGGCGACCCACGCCGGCCGCACGCCCGCCGCCTCGAGCAGCTTCCACGCGGCGACGCTGTGGACCAGCAGCGCGGGCTGGGTGTGGACGGTCTTCTTGAGCTCCTCGGCCGGCCCCTTCCAGCAGATCTCGGACAGCCGGTAGCCGAGCGCCCGGTCGGCGGTCTCGAACACGTGCCGCGCCACCGGGAAGCGGTCGGCGAGGGCCTGGCCCATGCCCACCGACTGGGCGCCCTGCCCCGGGAACAGGAAGGCGAGCCTCACGCGCGCGCCCCGCTCGCGGCCGGGCGCTCCGCCGCGGACCCGGCGGCCGGGACCTGCCGCGCCATCGTCCAGCGCGCGAGGCTCGCCCCCCAGGTCGCGCCGCCACCGAAGGCGCAGAAGCCGACGTGATCGCCGGGCTTGAGCCGGCCCGCGCGCACCTCCTCGTCGAGCGTGATCGGGATCGAGGCCGAGGAGGTGTTCCCGTAGCGTTCGATGTTGATCGGCACCTTCTCGGGCCCGACGCCGAGCCGCTCGCGGACCGCGTCGATGATGCGGAGGTT
>CAZKQE010000234.1:0-4852 GCA_964554725.1 uncultured bacterium | reverse complement strand
CTCGAGTCGGCGGAGAAGGCGTCGATCAAGGACTCGATCGAGGTCGTGCGGATCTGCACCCAGTACGCCCAGGCGGGGATGTTCAACATCTTCCTGGTGATCTTCTGTACGACGCTCGCCTACGCCTTCTTCGATCCGGTGTTCTTCGTCGCCTACCTGGTCTCGACCGCGGTCGTCGGCCTGTTCCAGGCGGTCTACATGGCGAACGCCGGCGGCTCGTGGGACAACGCGAAGAAGGTCGTCGAGGTGGACCTGAAGGAGAAGGGCACCGACCTCCACGCCGCGACCGTCGTCGGCGACACGGTCGGCGATCCCTACAAGGACACGTCCTCGGTCGCCCTGAATCCGATCATCAAGTTCACGACGCTGTTCGGCCTGCTCGCGGTCGAGATGGGGGTGGCGAACCAGGCGGTGACGCGCCCGGTCGGGGTCGTGCTCATGATCGTGGCGCTGTTCTTCGTCTACCGCTCGTTCTACGGGATGCGCATCGCCTCCGAGGCGAGCGGCGGGGCGAAGGCGGCGGCCGGGGGCGCGGCCGCGCACTGAGCGGAGCCTCCCGGGTCGCGAAGGACGAGCCCCCGCCGGCGGGACCGGCGGGGGCTCGCGCGTGCCCGGGCGCGGCGCCCGGGGTCAGGGCCTCCGCGCCTCGCTGAACAGCTCGTTCACCTTGGCGGCGAGGATGAAGTCGTTCTGGTGGAGTCCCTGGATCTTGTGGGTCCAGGTCTCGACCAGCACCCGGCCCCAGGACAGGTGGAGGTCGGGGTGATGCCCCTCCTGCTCCGCCAGCTCTCCGACGCGCACCGTGAAGTCCAGCGCGCCGCGGAAGTCCGGGAAGGTGAACTCCCGCCGGATGCGCGGCACGCCTCCGACCTCCGCCACCGTCCAGCCGGGCACCTGCGGCAGCAGTTCCCGGGTCTCCGCGTCGGTGAGGGTCGGCACGCCCCCCCGGCACGGGACACAACTCTCCCTCGTCAGTCCCGCCATGGTCACGCTCCCTTCCGGCCCGGTCGCGCACGGCGCCTCGGTCGGCGCCCCGCCCGGGCCCGATGAAACCTCACCCGCCGCCGCGGTGCAACCGCCGACCGCGGACTTGACCGCCGCGCCGGGTTCCAGTTTCATCCCCGGCGCGATCGACGGCCATCCCGGCCCCTCGCCGCCCCTCCAGACAGGAGCCTCCCCATGCCGACACCCTCTCGCCGCCCCGGGCGGCCGGTCGCGCGCGCCTGCGCGGCGCTGGCCGTCACGCTGATCCCGCTGCTGGCGCCCGCGGCCGTCGCGCTCGCCGCGCCGGCCGCGGCGCCGCCCGCGCGCGCCGCCGGCAGCAAGGTCGAGGAGCACGTCCTCTCGAACGGGATGAAGCTGCTGCTCATCCCGCGCCGGCTCTCCCCCACGGTCGCCGGCGGCTGGGTCGCCAAGGTCGGCTCGGTGAACGAGCGCCCCGGGATCACCGGGATCTCCCACCTGTTCGAGCACATGTTGTTCAAGGGCTCGCACGTCATCGGCACCCGGGACTACGCGAAGGACGTGCGGCTCATCGAGGAACAGGAACGCGTGCAGGACCAGATCCGCGAGGAGCTCTCGCGGATGCGGGCGGCCGAGCGGCGCGGCGAGCTGGCGGACATGACGAGGCCCGAGGCGAAGACCGAACGGTACCGGCAGCTCGAGGCGCGCTTCGACTCGCTGGTCGCCGAGCAGCGGGCGAACATGGTGAAGAACGAGTTCGACCTCGTCTTGTCGAAGAACGGCGCCACCGGGATGAACGCCTTCACCTCGGAGGACATGACCTTCTACTTCGAGACCGTGCCGTCGAACAAGCTCGAGCTGTGGTTCTGGATGGAGGCGGACCGGCTGAAGAACCGGGTGTTCCGCGAGTTCTACTCCGAGCGCGACGTGGTCTACGAGGAGCGTCGCCGCAGCGTCGAGTCCACGCCGCTCGGCAAGTTCCAGGTGTCGTTCGACGCCGTCTTCTGGGACTCCAGCCCCTACAGCTGGCCGGTGATCGGCTGGCCCAGCGACGTGGCGGCGATCACCAAGGCGCAGGCCGACGAGTACTACGACCTGTTCTACGCCCCGAGCAACCTGACCGCGATCCTGGTCGGCGACTTCGACCCGAAGCAGGCGCTCGCGATGGCCGAGCGCTATCTGGGCACGATCCCGCGCGGGAAGCGACCGACCCCCGAGATGATCACCAGCGAGACGAGACAGCTCGCCGAGAAGCGCTTCTACGGGGAGGCCGAGACCAACCCCGCGATCACGATGCGCTGGCACACACCGGCGCTGGTCCACAAGGACGTGCCGGCGCTCGAGGTGCTGGCCCAGGTCCTCTCGACCAACACCGGAAGGCTCCACCGCAACATCGTGCTGGACAAGAAGCTGGCGACCAGCGCCTCGGCCCAGTGCGAGCCGCGGAAGTACGAGGGGATGTTCGAGATCCGCGCCGAGGCGAAGGAGGGCCACACACCGGAGGAGCTGGAGAAGGCGGTGGACGCGGAGATCGAGCGCCTGAAGCGGACCCCGGTGCCGGCCGACGAGCTGCAGAGCGTCAAGAACCGCTACCTGGCGTCGGCCTACCGCCAGCTGACGAGCAACTTCTCGGTGATGATCCGCTACGCGCTCGCCGAGGGCCTCGCCGACTGGCGCATGGCCGACCGGCTCGACGAGGCGGTCCAGGCGGTCAGCGCCGCCGACGTCCAGCGGGTGGCGGACGCCTACTTCACCCGTGAGAACCGCGCGGTCGCGATCTGGACCCGCAAGGGCGGGGCGGCCCCCGAGGACCCGGCGCTCGCCGCGCTGCCCGCCGAGGCGAAGCCGATGGTGCAGCAGATGCTCAGCCGCATCCAGGCGGCCACCGACCCGGCGCAGATCCAGCAGATGCTGGGCCGGCTCGAGCAGATGGGCGGGCAGGCGCCGCCCGAGATGAAGCCGGCGCTCGACTACATCCGCGCCCGGGCCGAGGCCCGGCTCCAGCAGCTCAACCAGAAGTGACGGGGAGGACGCCTTCCATGAACGCGACGCACCTCGGGACGCATTCGCGCCGCGCGGGCGGACTCGCCGCCCTCGCGCTGCTGGCCGGCCTCATCGTGGCGGCCCCCGCTCCCTCGATCGCGGCCGACATCGCGGCCCGGCCGGAGGAGCTCAAGTTCCCGCCGCTCACCTTCCACCCGCCGCGCGCGGCCGACCACCGGGTCGCCCTCGCGAACGGCGCGGTCGCCTACCTGGTCCCGGACCGCGAGCTGCCGCTGATCACGGTCCACGTGCTGATGCGGATCGGGCCCGACCTCGACCCGGCCGGCAAGGAGGGCCTGGCCGCGACCATGGTCCACCAGTTGACCCGCGGCGGCACCACCACCCGCACGGCGACGCAGATCGAGGACCGGGTGGCGTTCCTCGGCGCCCAGCTCGAATCGGCCACCGGCAGCGGCGGCGGCGGCTTCTTCGGCGGCGGCGTCCCGATCGGGGCCTCCGAGTCGCGCGCGACGCTCAACCTGCTGTCGAAGGACATCGACGAGGGGCTGGCCCTGCTGGTGGACTGCCTGAAGAATCCGGCGTTCCAGGACGACCGTCTCGTCCTGCGCCGGGACCAGCTGCTGCAGTCCATGAAGCAGCGCAACGACGAGAGCGCGGGCATCGAGGAGCGCGAGTTCGGCTTCCTCATGCGCGGCGAGGGACACTGGTCGAACCGCCACCCGACCGAGGCCTCGGTCCGCGGGATCACGCGCGAGGACCTCGCCGCGATCCACCGGCGCTACGTGGGGCCGAAGAACTTCATCCTCGCGGTCTCGGGCGACTTCGATCGCGCGACGATGGTCCGCAAGCTGGAGAAGGCGTTCGCCGGCTGGCCCCACGCGGGCGAGCGTCCCGGACCGCCGCCCGCCCCCACCGGGGCCGCCGCGACCGGGTGGTTCATGGTGGACAAGGCGGTCAACCAGGGCCGGGTCTCGGTCGGCATCCGCGGCATCCAGCGGGACGATCCCGACTTCTACGCCCTGCGGGTGATGAACGACATCCTCGGCGGCGGCGGGTTCACCTCGCGACTCGTGAACCGCATCCGCTCCGACGAGGGCCTCGCCTACCAGGTCGGGACGCGCCTCGGCGAGGGCGTCTACTACCCCGAGCCCTGGCGGCTCGTGTTCCAGTCCAAGGTGCGCTCGGTCGGCTACGCGATGCAGATCGCGCTGGCCGAGATCGCGAAGATGCGCGACACGCGGGTCACCGAGGAGGAGCTGGAGACCTCGCGGAACGGCTTCATCGACGCCTTCCCCACCCAGTTCGCCACCGCCGGGGCGATCGCCGGCCTGCTGGCGGCGGACGACCTGACCGGCCGCTCCGCGAAGCACCCCGGCTACTGGGCGGAGTACCGGGACAGGCTGCGGGCGGTCACCGCGGAGGACGTCCAGCGGGTCGCTCGCCGGCTGCTCGACCCGGCGAAGATGACGGTGCTGATGGTGGGCGACACGAAGGAGATCGCACTCGGCGACCCGAAGCACCCGGACGCGATGGTCGCGTCCCTGGCGGGAGGCGAGCCGAAGCACCTGCCGCTGCGCGACCCGATGACGATGAAGCCGCTCGCGAACCCCTGACAGGGGCGCCGTTCGGGTCTATCATGGCGGCGCGTCGGACCCCGGGTCCGGCGCGCCGTCCCCCGTTCGCCCCGGAGGTCCCATGCCGCTGATCCGCGAACTGCTCCCGCTGCCGCCGGGGTACCGGTCCCGCGAGGCCGCGTCGTTCGTCGCGCAGCTCGACGACCAGAGCGCGCGGCTGACCGCCGACACCCGCGGCCTCGACGCCGAGGCGCTCGCCTGGCAGCCGGCGCCCGGGATGAACACGATCGGCATGCTGCTCGCCCACATCG
>CAZKQE010000233.1:0-4885 GCA_964554725.1 uncultured bacterium | reverse complement strand
GCGGCCGGCGTGCCGACGAGCAGCGTCTACGCCGGTCGCGACTGGGTGAAGCTCGCCGTGGATTCGGCCGGCTTCTACCGGGTGAGCTTCGCCGAGCTGCGCAACCTGTCGCTGTTCGGCGGACGCACGGACACCCCGGTGGACAGTCTGCGGCTCTACACCTGGCCGGGCATGCCGGTGCTTCCCGAGACCGACTACTGCGACTCCTGCGACTTCCGCGAGGTGGCGATCGCGGTCGTCGAGTCGAACGGGAACGGCCGCCTGGACCAGAACTCCGAGTACTTCTACTTCTACGCGCTCGGGGCCAGCGACTGGGCATCGATCTACGACCCCGCGCAGCCCGACACCGTGTTCATGAACCACCCGTACGAGAAGACGAACTACTACTACCTGACCCTCGGGAGGCCCGCCCTCGAGCCGGGCGCGACCCCGAAGCGCATCCAGACCGAGTCGGTGGACCCCGCCGGCGCGCTCGGCGGCGAGACGGTGCCGGCCACCTTCGACGAGCGCCTCCACCTCGAGCTGGACGCCCAGTACTGGCCGAACGCGTGGCCGAACCCGCGCTTCGCGAGCAACCTGGCGTGGGAGAAATGGTTCTGGTTCAACGTCGAGATGGGGCGGCCCGCGTTCCAGACCTCCGCGGCGGCGCCCGGGGTCGAGACCTCGCTGCCCTCGCGCATGCGGATGCGCGCCTGGGGCGTGACCGACCTGTTCTCGCGCAAGAGCTCCGGCATCCGCGACCACTACCTCGACGTGAGCTTCAACGGCGCCGCCTTCGCGCGCCGGTCGTGGAACGGGCTGTGGGCCCAGACCTACGACACGACGCAGGTGGGGCTGGTCGCGGCGAACAACACGCTCTCGCTGCAGGTGCCGGTGACCGTCGACCCCAATCCGGAGTTCAACCGGTCGCGTGTGGACGTGACCGCGCTGGCCTGGTACGACCTGTTCTACGCGCGACGCTTCGAGCCGGTGAGCGACGAGCTGGCGTTCGAGTCGCCGGCGACCGGCGGCGACTACCTGTACCGCATCGGGCCCTTCTCGCCCGGCCTCCCGGGCCCGCCGCGGGTGTTCGACGTGACCGACCCGCTCGCGCCGGTCGAGCTGCTCGGGGGCCGCTTCGCCTCCGACAGCCTGACGTTCCTGCGATCCGAGGGCGGGCGGCGGCGCTACCGGGTGATCCCCGACCGGCGCATCGAGCCGCTCACGATCGCCAGCGTGTTCATGGCCCCGTCGTCCAGCCGCAACAACCTGCGCGCCGCGCCGGCCCCCGGCGTCCCGGGCGCCGACTTCCTCGTCATCTACTACGACGGGTTCCAGGCGGCGGCCGAGTCGCTGGCCGTGTGGCGGCGCGAGCGGCTGCCCCTCTACGGCGACCCCGGGCCGTACGCGACGGCGACGGTGCCGATCTCGGCGGTCTACGACCAGTTCTCGGGCGGCCGCACCGACCCCGGCGCGATCCGCAACTTCCTGCGCGCCGCCTACTTCAACTGGCCCGAGCCGCCCGCGTTCGTCACGCTGTTCGGCGACGCCTCGTACGACTTCAAGAACATCGGCGGCTACGCGCCGGAGGGCCTGCCCGGCACGCTGCTGCCGGCCTATGAAGGGGGCTACGTCGAGTTCCTCGCCAGCCAGTACGCGACCGACGACTGGATGCTCAACGTGGACGACGCGGTGACCGTGATCCCCGACTTCATCGGCGGCCGCATCCCGGCCGGCGACGTCCCCAGCGCCCTCGCCTTCGTGCGCGACAAGCTGCTGCCCTACGAGCGCTCCGCCCCGCTCGGCGAGTGGCGCAACCGCGTGATGCTGATCGCCGACGACCACATCCAGGTCGGGCAGCCGAACAACGCCGACCCGCTGCGCTGGCTCCACATGCGCCAGACCGCCGCGCTCGACACCGCGGTGACGCCCTCGCACGTGGACCGCGCCTACGTCTACCTGCACACCTATCCCACCGGCACGAACGTCACCAAGCCGGGCGCGAAGGCCGACGTCATCCGCAACCTGAACGAGGGCGTCGTGATGTGGAACTACATCGGCCACGGCAGCCCGTTCAAGATCGCCGACGAGGGCGTGTTCCTCGACTCCGACGCCGGGTCGCTCACGAACGCGACCCGGCCGGGACTGTTCGTCGCCGCCTCGTGCGACGTCGGCAAGTTCCACGACCCGCGCGTGCAGAGTCTCGGCGAGCGGCTGGTGATGAACCCCGGCGGCGGCTGCATCGCGGTGATCTCGGCCACCGAGCTGGCGTTCAGCGGCGAGAACGCCGAGCTGAACAAGACCCTCTACCGCATCCTGTTCGAGCGCGACCCGGCGCCGCCCGGCAGCGGGCAGTACCACGTCAGCATCTCGGAGGCGCTGCTGGGGGCCAAGACCGGCAGCGCGAACAACCAGAAGTACCAGGTGATGGGGGACGCGGGCACCCGGCTCAACCTGCCGCGCCACTGGGTCGAGCTGACGCTGCGGGACGCCTCCGGAGGCCCGGTCGACACGCTGCGGCGGGGCGAGATCGTGCGCTTCGACGGCCGCATCCTCGACCGCCCCGGCGGCACGCTGGTGCCGTTCACCGGCAGCGCCGCGCTGCTGATCGAGGACTCGGCGCCGATCGACACCACCTTCGCCTGCGATCCGGCCTGCAGCCGCGAGCGCTACCCGTTCCGCGCCGCCCCGATGTTCCGCGGCGACGCGCGGGTGCTCGGCGGCACCTTCACCGGCCAGTTCGTGGTGCCGCTCGACGCGGTGCTGGGGACGCGCGCCCGCGCGCGCGGGTACGCGAGCGGCGACGCCACCGGGGTCGCGACCGCGGTCGACGGCGCCGGCAGCGACCCCTTCACCCTGGTCTCCGGCACCGCCCCGCCGGGGGACGACGAGGGGCCGCGCATCGGGCTCTCGTTCACCGGCGGCTCCACCTCGGTGCGGCCGGACGCGGTGCTGCGCATCGACCTGTCCGACCCGCACGGGATCCTGATCACCGGGCACACCGCCCAGAACGGGATCATCGTCACGCTCGACAACGACTCGAACTCGCGCATCGACGTGACCTCGAGCTTCCGCTACGCGGCGAACTCCTACCAGGCCGGGACCGCCAGCTTCAACCTGCCGGGCCTGGCGCCGGGACCGCACACGATCCGGGTGAGCGCCGCCGACAACCTGGCCTCGGGCATCAACGCCGCGCAGCACCGCTCGAGCGCCAGCATCGACTTCGAGGTCAGCGCCCAGCCGCCGCTCACCGTGCAGCGGGCGTTCCTGTTCCCGAACCCCACCCGCTCGGGGGGGCCCGGCGGCGGCGGCACCTTCGTCATCGACGCGCCGGGGGACTCGGTGAACGTGCTGATCCACCTCTACACGGTCTCGGGCCGGCTCATCCGCACCCTGAAGGCGTTCGGCGGGCTGGGCCAGGTCCAGATCCCCTGGGACGGGCTCGACGCCGAGGGGGACCGGCTGGCGAACGGCACCTATCTTTTCATGGTGCAGGCCAACGGCCGCGAGACCGATGGCACGAGCAGCGCCCGGTCGCGGGCGGTGGCCCACGGCCGCGTGGTGGTCGTGGGGCGTTGAACCTTGCGCGGCCGGGACCCCCGCCGTGGCAACCCGCAACGCGCCAAGACCGCGCCCGAAAAAAGGTTGGAGCGCCCCGGGGGGGCTCGGTGTAGTATCGCCATCCGCCCCCACCGGGCGGTCTCAGGCAGAATCCGGAGGCGTTCGATGCGCTTGTTCAACCACGTGGCATTCCTGCTGTTGGGGCTCCTCGCCGCCGGCACCGCCGGCGCGCAGGGCACCGCCCGCTCGCTCGACATCCAGCCCGGCGCCCGTCAGGTCGGCATGGGCGCCGCCGGCGTGGCGCTGGCCGACGACCCGGCCGGCGTGGCGTGGTGGAATCCCGCCGTCCTCGGCTTCGTGGGTCGTCCGGCGGTCGAGCTGACCTACTCCGCCCTGGTCCCGGGGCTCGCCGACGACGTGACCTACAACTACCTCAACTACATCCACCCGGTGGAGGGCTGGGGCTCGTTCGGCGTCGGGATGCTGTTCCTCTCCTACGGGAACATCCAGCTGACGAACTCGGGCGGCACCGAGATCGGCACCTACACCCCGGTCGAGTTCTCGCCGGCGGTCTACTTCGGCACCCAGCTGCTCCCCGACCTGTCGGTCGGCGCCGCGGTGAAGTACGTGCGCGTGCAGCTCGCCCCCAGCAGCTTCCAGGGGATCGGCTCGACCTTCGGCTTCGACCTCGGGGCGCTCTACCGCATCCCGGCGGCGCGGCTCGACTTCGGGCTCAACCTGCAGAACATGGGCCCCAAGCTCGCGTTCATCGACGAGGACAAGGCCGATCCGCTGAGCCGCAACCTGAAGGTCGGCGCCTCGTGGGTGCCGTTCACCACGAACGACTTCACCCTCACGCTGGTCGAGGACTTCAACCAGTCGCTGGTGAACAGCGAGTTCCGGACCTACAACCACGGCGCCGAGCTGGCGTTCGTGGACCAGCTCGCCGGACGCGTCGGCTGGGTGTCGGACCCGTCGGGCGACATCAGCGGCCTCAGCTACGGACTCGGCGTCTCCTGGAACAACCTCAGCCTCGACTGGGGAAGCATGCCCCAGGCCCGCACGCTGCCCGCGGTGACGAGGATCACGCTGGGCTACCGCTTCTAGACTCGATCCCGGGGTGCACGGCCTGATCGCTCGCGGACACGGACTCCTGCTGGGGGCCGCCGCCACCCTCCTGCTCGGCGCGCCGGCGATCGCCGGCGCGGCGGACGCCCTGGTCCTCCGCCGCCTGCCCGCCGCTCCCGCCGCGGCCGCGGTCCGTCCGGCGGACGCGGCGGCGTCCGAACGGCGGGTCGCCTCGCTGCCGCGCATCCCGGCGGCGCCGCCGGCGCCGATCGCCCCG
>CAZKQE010000232.1:0-4952 GCA_964554725.1 uncultured bacterium | reverse complement strand
GTCCGCAGTGGCATGCATGATGCAAGATTCTCTGCGTCGGAACGGGTCGTCCCGCGTCGAACCGTGCGGCGACGGCACGGTCCGTCCGGGCCCCCTCCCGGGGAGCCCCGAGATCCGAAGAGGGTGAACGATGGCGGTCAAAGGCGGACGGGTCGACTTCCTGGCGCCGCACCTGCTGCGCGGGCAGCTGCTGCGGCCGGGCTTCGTGCGCCTCACCCTCAAGCTGGGGATCGCCCGCCACATGCCGGAGTGGGCCCGGCTGCAGTTCACGAACGGCGGCGTCTCGCCGCGCGACCTCGACCGGGTGCTCTCCCGGGTCACCAGCCTCGAGTCGTGGGTGGACGAGTGGGAGAGCCTCGGCCGCGAGCACGAGCAGTGGGGGCACGACGCCCTCGCCCTCGGGCAGCGGACCCCGGCCGCGCGCCACTTCCTGTCGGCCTCGGCGGCCTACAACTTCGCCCAGTACGTGGTCTTCCTCGACATCGCCCGCAAACGCGGGCTCCACGACGCCTGTGTGCGCGCCTACGCCGAGGCCGCACCGCTGTTCGAGCGGCCGGCGGTGCCGTTCGAGGTCACGTTCCGGCGCCATCGCATGCAGGGCTACCTGCGGCTCCCGGCGGGCCGGCGCCCCGCCCCGGTGGTCGTGGTCTTCAACGGCACCAACGGTGTGAAGGAGGAGATGCACTGGTGGGGCGAGGCCCTGCTCGAGCGGGGCCTCGCGGTCATCCTGTTCGACGGTCCCGGGCTCGGCGCCACCTGGCACCGCATGTCCATGGTCGCCGAGCCGCGCCCGGTCGGGGTGGCGATCCTCAACCAGATCGAGGCCACCCCGGAGCTCGACCCCGAGGCGATCGGGTTCTTCGGCATCAGCCTCGGCGGCTACCTCTCGATCCAGATGGCCACCCACGACAGCCGCGTGCGCGGTGGCGGCGGTGAGCCCGCCCTACTCGGCCGACATCTACTGGAACGTGACGCTCGCGGCACTGCGCCGCGAACTGGCCGCGCTCTACGACATCGACGAGCGCGAGATGGGCGCCTCGGTGGACCGCATCACGCTCGCCCACGTGCTGCCGAAGCTGCGCTGCCCGCTGATCGTCTCGGGTGGCGGCCACGACCTGATCACGCCCGGGACCGAGGCGTGGCGCATCTTCGAGGACGGGCGCGGCCCGCGCGAGCTGCTCTACTATCCCGAGGGCGGGCACGAGTGCTTCAACGTGCTCGCCGACATGCGGCCGCGCATGGTGGCCTGGATGACGCACCAGCTCGAGCAGTATCACCCCGTCCCACGGGCGGAGGCGCCGCGCGAGAAGGCGGAGCGCACCGGCGCGGTGTCGCCCGCGGAGGCCGTGGACCCGGACTTCGCGGATGCGCTGCGCGGCGAGACCCATCGCCTGGTCTGGAACCACGCCGGGGAGAGCGAAGGACGCGCGAACGGGGCGGCCGTGAACGGGGCGAGCCACGGCTGGCGCTGGCCGTGGCCGCGCGAGCGGTCGAACGGTCCGCGGGTCGTGCACCGGCTCGCGCCGGCGGGGGACGGCTCGACCGCCTAGGCGGGCTGGCGCACCCAGGCCCGGCCGAACCGGCTCTGGTACATCCGGGTGTCGGCCTGGTCGATCAGCACCGAGGCGCCCACCTTCCCGTCCCACACCACCACGCCGAAGCTGACCGTCGAGTGCCGCGGCGAGCGCTGGAAGAAGTCCTGCGCGGCGCGATGGGCCACCACCTCGGCGCCGGCGCGGTCGGCCACCAGCGTCATCACGAACTCGTCGCCCCCCACCCGGTAGGCGACGTCGGTCCCGGCCCGTGAACAGGACCGCAGCACCGCCCCCAGCACGCGCAGCGTCTCGTCCCCGACCGCGTGGCCGTTCAGGTCGTTGATCTGCTTGAACCGGTCCACGTCCATGTAGAGGAGCGCCACCGGCACGTCGATGCGCTCCGAGAGCCGCAGCGCCCGCGGCAGGTCGCGCTCGAGGGCGCGCCGGTTGCCGAGGCCGGTGAGCGGGTCGGTGAGCGTGAGTCGCTCGAGCTCACCGAGATGCCGGACGGTGTACCGCTGCTCGCGCCGGATGAGGGTGAGGATCCACCAGCCGAGCAGGAGCGTCAGCCCCGAGACCGTCAGCTCGGTGGTGTAGGCGCGCGCGCCGCGGGGCCACCCGCCCTGCTCGTAGAAGTCCGAGAACCAGGGGATCGCCGCCACCAGCAGGATGAACGCCGCCGGGAAGATGAGGAGGCGTCGGGAGGAGACACCGCGTGACGGCGGGGTGCCCGGGCTCATGGCTCCTTCGCGAGCGGGATGCGGTCCGAGCCGACGCAGGGAGGCCGCGACCAGGCGCCCCGACTGCCGGCTGCGGGACGTTGAACAATAGGTCGGCGGGCGGGACCGGTCAACGACGCCGCGCGCGCGCGACCGCCGGCCTGGGTGGCGGCCCGCCGGTCCCCGCCCGCCCCGGAAACGCGAAGCGGGGACGCCGTGGAGGCGTCCCCGCTTCGGTCGTCCGGCGTCCGGACCGGTTGGATCCTACCGGTGGAGCACCTTGATCTCACCCCACGAAGCCCGCTTGGTCGGGGTCGGCGGGCAGTGGCCGGGGCCGGTGATGCCGTTGTTGTAGTCGTCGAGGCACTGCGTGGTCGCGCTGGTCGTCGCCGGGGCGATGTTGCAGGTGCCGATCGGCGGGACCGTCAGCGCCCCGCAGGCCGACAGCAGGGCGTCGGCGTTGGTCACGCACGCCGCCACCGCGCTCGGGTCCGCGCCCATGCAGATGTTGAGCTTGGTCGCGATGAGCTGGTGGGCGAGCGAGATCGCGCCGTTGCCCTGCACGGGCTGTCCGAGGATCTGAAGCAACTGGGGCTTGGTGTACACGTTGCCACCCAGCGTCATCGGCGTGCAGGAGGGCGGCCACGCCTCCTCGTGGTTCTTCCAGTAGCCCTGCGTGAAGGTGCAGTTCTGGGACTGGATGGTGGCGATCTCGTAGTTGTCCGAGAACGCGCTCTGGTACGTCGTCTGGCTGGCGTTCGCGAACACGCAGAACATGTACTCGGTGCCGTATTCCAGCTCACCGCCCCACGAGGTGCGCCAGCCGGAGACCGAGACGCCCGACTCGTCCATCAGATCGCCGATCTCGACGGTGATGGACTCGTTGGGCCCGAGCGCGAAGCTCGGCGCGTCCCCGGGGAACACGTTGAGCGACGGCGTGCCGGTGAACAGGGCCTCGCCCTGGCGCGGGTCGCCGTAGAGCCACCACTCGCCGTTGTTGGCGAGGAAGTCGGCCTTGGTCGCCCACCACACGGTGAACCCCGCCGGCGCGCCGCTCGGCCCGGCGGTGATCGTGAGCGTCTGGCGCGCGAGACCCGTCACGCCCAGCGTGACGGTCGGCGTGTCGAAGTCACCCTGCGCGGCGACCGGCGCCGACGCTCCACCAGCGAGCGCGAGCGTCGCCACCGTAGCGAGCACTGCAACAGCGTAACGAAGGTTCATGGCGCTCCTTCCCCGAAGTTGGATCCACCTGACCGGCTGCCGGACCGACGGGAGGAGTCGGACGCGGGACGACCTTCCTCCGAAACCCGCTGCGAAGTGCAGGACGCAGCGCAATACGCATCGCGTCGGAGTGGGGGTGCCCCGACCTGACACCCATGAGAGTAGCGGGTCGTTCGGGTGGAATTCAAGGCCGACTTTCGCGTGGACGTCGCCGGAAGTGGCCTCCGCTCAGGAGTTTAGCAGCAGCACACCGGCGCCATGGGGGGGCTCACGACCTGCCCGCGACCCTGCCGCCGCGGTGGAAAACCTGCTAATCTGCGTGCGCCTCGACGCCTACCGTCAACCTTCGGAGACCCCGATGCCCGGCACCCAGGCCCAGGCCCGCATCCGGCCGCTCGACGAGCTGGACATCAGCGCCATCGTCCGCATCGACGAGCGGATCGGCGGGGCCTACCGGCCGGACATCTGGGAGCGGCGGGTGGGGTTCTATCTGCGCCGCGACCCGGGCGGCTCCCAGGTGGCCGAGATCGACGGCAAGGTGGTGGGGTTCATGCTGGGCGACCTGCGCACCGGGGAGTTCGGGCTCGAGGAGCCGAGCGGCTGGATCGAGCGCTTCGGCATCGACCCCGACCACCGCGGGCACGATCTGGGTCGCCGGATGTTCGCGGCGATGGTCGAACACTTCCGCGCCGGGGGCGCGAAGTCGGTACGGACGCTGGTGGACCGGAGCGACGAGGGGATCACCGGATTCCTGCGCGCGCTGGGACTGACGCCCTCGCCGCTCGAAGCACTCGAGATGCGGTTGGACGGGCCGGGAACGGAGAGGCGATGAAGGTCGAGCAGGTCACCCTCGAGAAGCGCTACCACAGCGCGGTCGAGCACTGGCGGCGGCACAACTTCAAGGACTATCCGACGCTGCTCGAGCAGTGGGAGAAGTACTTCCCGACCGACGAGCAGTTCTGCCTGTGCGCCAAGCTGGAGCTCGGCACGCCGGACGTGGTCCAGGTCGGCGACCACCAGGGCGAGCCCAAGCGCCTCGAGCCCGACCAGCTCAGCGAGGAGGAGGCCGGCCACCTGCTGGCGATCATCCGCGCCCAGGCCTCGACCGAGTTCGGCTCGATCCAGCAGCACGCCGGCACGATCGAGCGCGCCGACGACGACCAGGACCGCTTCTGGGTGATGCGCGTGATGGCCGAGGAGCTGCGGCACGGCTACCAGATGCTCCACCTGCTGCTGTCGAAGGACTGGAGCCACGTCTCGGGCGGGGTCACCGGCGAGCAGATGGTGGAAGAGATCCTGTCGATGCAGACCGGCAACCACGTGCTCGACGCCTTCAACCTCGACTACGACTCGTTCATCGACAACATCACGTTCGCCGCGATCATCGACCGCGTCGGCAAGTACCAGCTCACGATGCAGCGCGTGTGCGCGTACAAGCCGATGGCCGACAGCATGCCGCCGATGCTGCGCGAGGAGG
>CAZKQE010000231.1:0-4961 GCA_964554725.1 uncultured bacterium | reverse complement strand
GCCGGGGGGCGTGCTGTTCGGCGAGCAGAGCGCCGCGGGGCTGGCGCGGGCGATCCGGCTGCGCGAGGAGCACCGCTTCGACCCGGCCGCGCTGCGGGCGCAGGCCGCCCCGTTCGCGGCGGAGCGGTTCGACCGCGAGTTCCGCGCGGCGTTCGACGCGGCCCACGCGCGCTGGCGGCAGGGTCGCCCGCCGGCCTGAGCGGTCCGCCCCGCTCAGTCGAACGTGCTCTGCAGCCCCGCCTCGCGCTCGCGCCGGTACCAGGCGGCCCACGGCGGGCCGGCCGCGCTCGCGGCCCGGCGCGCCAGCAGCACGGTGGTGTGGCCGGCGCCGGGCCACAGGGCGGCGAACGGGTCGGCGAGCGGCACCGGCAGCGGGTAGAAGCCGGCGGCGGTCGCGCGCTCGATCGTGAACGCGTCCTCGAGCGCGACGAAGCGGCGGATCTCGCCGGCGGTGAAGCCGCGCACGTGCGGCCCCAGCGTGCGGATCGACGTCGGCTGACGTCCGAGCGCCAGCAGCACCCGGTTGTGGAGGCTGCCGAGGTTGGGCACCGAGAGCACCAGCCGGCCGCCGGGCCTGAGCACGCGGTGGATCTCCGACATCGGCCGCCACACGTTCTTCAGGTGCTCGAACACCTGGTTCGCGACCACGACGTCCATGCTCGCGTCGGGCCACGGGAACGCGCCGCTCTCCAGGTCGAGCCTCGCGACCGTGATGCCGCGCGCCTCGGCCTCGCGCGCCTTGGTCGCGAAGTACTCGACCCCGAACGCGGGACCGCCGAGGATGCGGGCGTAGCGCCCGGTGGCGGCGCCGTCCCAGCAGCCCACGTCGAGCAGCGCGCACGGCGCGCCCGCCTCGCGCCGCACCCCGGCCAGCATGCCGGCGATGAGCCGGTCCACGCGGCCCAGCACCCCCTCGAGCAGGGCGCTCATCGCCGGCCCGTGCGCGCGGCGCCGGCCGGGCGCCCTCCGGCGCGCTTCCCCCGGCCGGGGGCTCTCTGCCATAGTGCCGCCCGCATGCGCCTTCCACCGCCACGTCGCCCCGGGCCATGGATGTGAGGGCCCTCCTGCGTTCGCTCGCGCCGCCGGTCGTCCTCGAGGCGGCGCGCGCGCTGCGCAACTCGGTGGGCCGCGCCGAGTGGGAGCGCGTCCCCGCCGCCGGGGCCTGGACGCGCGGCGGCTCCGGCTGGGAGCACGCGAGCGTGGTCGCCACCCAGCGCGCCCGCTGGGACTCGTTCGTCGCCGCGGCGCGTGGTCCGGGGCCGCTCGGGCGCTCGCCGGAAGCCGACGCCGCCCTCCCCGACGACATCGGCGCCCACAACACGTTCATGGCGTTCGCGTACGTGCTGGCGCGCGCGGCGCGCGGGCGCGAGCGGCTCGTCTGGCTCGACTGGGGCGGCGGTCTCGGCCAGTACGCGGTGCTGGGCCGAGCCCTGCTCCCCGAGGTGGCGCTCGAGTACCACTGCCGCGACACCGCGGCGCTCGCCGCCGCCGGCCGCGCGCTGCAGCCCGAGGCCGTCTTCCACGACGACGACGGGTCGTGCTTCGCGCGCCGCTACGACCTGGTCATGGCGAGTTCGTCGCTCCAGTACAGCGAGGACTGGGCGGGCACGCTCGCCCGCCTGGCGGGCGCGGCGCGCGCGTACCTGTACGTCACGCGCATGCCGTTCGTGCGGCGCGCCGCCTCGTACGTCGCGGTCCAGCGCCCGCACCGTTACGGCTACCGGACCGAGTACCCGGGCTGGGTGCTGAATCACGCCGAGTTCCTGGCGCGGGCGGCGGCCTGCGGCCTGGCGCTCGACCGCGAGTTCCTGATCGACGAGCGGCCGCACATCAAGGGCGCCCCGGAACCCTGCCGCTACCGGGGGTTCCTGTTCCGCGCCGGCGCGGGAGGGACGGCGTGAGCGCGGGCTGGCAGGGCCGCAGGACGCTCATCACCGGGGGGCTCGGGTTCATCGGCTCGACCCTCGCGCACCGGCTGGTGGCGGCCGGGGCGGACGTGACGCTGGTGGACAGCCTGATCCCCGAGTACGGCGGCAACCCCTGCAACATCGCCGGGATCGAAGACCGGGTGCGGGTGAACGTCTCGGACGTGCGCGACCCCCACAGCATGCGCCATCTCGTCCAGGGGCAGGACGTGCTCTTCAACCTCGCCGGGCAGGCCAGCCACCTCGACTCGATGGAGGACCCCTACACCGACCTCGAGATCAACAGCCGCGCGCAGCTCTCGATCCTCGAGGCCTGCCGCCGTCACAACCCGTCCGTCCGCGTCGTGTTCGCGAGCACCCGGCAGATCTACGGCCGCCCGCAGTACCTGCCGGTGGACGAGAAGCACCTGCTGCGCCCGGTGGACGTGAACGGCGTGAACAAGATCGCCGGCGAATCCTACCACCTGGTCTATCACGACGCCTACGGGATGAGGACCTGCTCGTTGCGGCTCACGAACACGATCGGGCCGCGCATGCGCGTCAAGGACGCGCGCCAGACCTTCCTCGGCGTCTGGGTGCGGCGCATCCTCGAGGGGCGGCCGTTCGAGGTGTGGGGCGGCGACCAGCGCCGCGACTTCACCTACGTGGACGACGTGGTCGAGGCGCTGCTGCTCGCCGCCGACGGCGAGCGCGCGAACGGCGCCTTCTTCAACCTGGGCGGCCGCGAGGTGGTCACCCTGCGTGCGCTGGCGGAGATGCTGGTCGAGGCGAACGGTGGCGGCACCTTCGAGACCCGGGAGTTCCCGGCCGAGCGCAAGCGCATCGACATCGGCGACTACTACGCCGACTGGAGCCTGATCCGCGACGCGCTGGGCTGGGAGCCGCGGACCGACCTGCGCGAGGCGCTGCGCCGCACGCTCGACTACTACCGCCGGCACCTCGGGCGGTACCTCTAGGCGATGGACGCCGCCGAGCTCGAGCCGATCCCGCCCGCCGACCCGCGCGAGGGCGTGCTCGCGCGCCGCGCCGAGATCGACGCGGCGATCGCCCGCGTGCTCGAGGAGGGCCGCTACATCCTCGGCCCCGAGACCGACGCCTTCGAGCGCGAGTTCGCCGCCTACCTGGGCGTGGCCCACGTGGTCGGCGTCGCGAGCGGGACCGACGCGCTGGTGCTCGCGCTGCGCGCCTGCGGCGTCGGCCCCGGCGACGAGGTGGTCACCGTCGGCCACACCGCGGTCGCCACGGTCGCCGCGGTCGAGCTGGCGGGGGCGGCGCCGGTGCTGGTGGACATCGAGCCGGACACCGGCACGATGGACCCGGCGCGCGTCGAGGCGGCGCTCTCGCCGCGCACCCGCGCGCTGCTGCCGGTCCACCTCTACGGCCACCCGGCGGCGCTCGAGCCGCTGCGGGCGATCGCACGGGACCGCCGCCTGCTCCTGGTCGAGGACTGCGCCCAGGCGCACGGCGCCACGTTCCAGGGCCGGCGGCTGGGTTCGTTCGGTGCCGCGGCGGCGTTCAGCTTCTATCCCACCAAGAACCTCGGCGCGATCGGGGACGGAGGCGCGGTCGCCACCGACGACCCGGCGATCGCGGACGCGGCGCGGCGGCTGCGCGAGTACGGCTGGCGCGATCGCTACGTGAGCGAGGTGCCGGGCGTCAACAGCCGGCTCGACGAGCTGCAGGCGGCGATCCTCCGCGTCGGCCTCCGGCACCTCGACGCCGACAACGCGCGGCGGGCGGCGATCGCCGGCCTCTACGACCGCGAGCTCGCCGGGGCCGGCCTCGCGCTGCCGGTGACCCGCGCGGGCTGCGGGCACGTGTACCACCAGTACGTGGTCCGGCTTCCGGCGCGGGACGCGCTGCGCGGCGCGCTGCGCGCGCGCGGCGTCGGCACCCTCATCCACTACCCGGTCGCGGTCCACGACCAGCCCGCCTACCGGGGGCGTCTCCGCATCCCGGCGCCGCTCCCGCGCACCGAAGAGGCGGCGGCGACCGTCCTCAGCCTGCCGATGTACCCCGGGCTGGGCGAGGCGCGCGCCCGCCGGGCGGCCGGGGCGGTGCGCGCGTGCGTGGCCGCGCTCGCCGGCTGAGGCCATGCGGCAGTTCTGCACCGCGTTCGACTCGAACTACCTCTTCAAGGGGCTCGCCCTCTACCACTCGCTCACCCGCCATGCCCCGGGCGCGACCCTGTGGGTGCTGTGCCTCGACCCCGCGACCGAGCGCGTGCTGTCCGCGCTTCCGCTGCCCGGACTGCGCACGCTGACGCTGGCCGAGCTCGAGGCGGCCGAGCCGGGCCTGCGGGCGGCGAAGGCCGACCGCACGCGGGTCGAGTACTACTTCACCTGCACCCCGGCGCTGGTCTGGCACCTGCTCACGCGGGTCCCCGGCGCCGCGCCGATGACCTACCTGGACGCCGACCTGTGGTTCTTCGCCGACCCGACGCCGGTGCTGCAGGAGGCCATGAGCGGCTCGGTCGCCATCCTCCCGCACCGGTTCCCGCCCGCCTACCGCCACCTCGAGCGCTACGGGCTCTACAACGTGAGCTGGCTCACGTTCCTCGACGACCGCCCGGCGCGCGAGTGCCTGGCATGGTGGCGCAACCGCTGCCTCGAGTGGTGCCACGACCGGCTCGAGGACGGGAAGTACGCCGACCAGAAGTACCTCGACGAGTTCCCGGGCCGGTTCGAGAACGTGCGCGTGATCGGGCACGAGGGCGCCGGGGTGGCGCCGTGGAACGTCGCCGGGTCCCCGATCGCGGCCGGCCCCGCGGGGCTGCGGGCGGGCGCGGCGCCGCTCGTCTTCTACCACTTCCACGCGTTCAAGCGCGTGCTGCGCTGGCTCTACGACCCGGGTCTCGCGCGCTACGGCGCGACCATGACCCCGGCGCTGCGCGACCGGGTGTACCTGCCCTACCTCGCCGAGCTGCGGGGGATCGAGCGCGACCTGCGCCGCACCGTGCCGGGCCTGCCGCGCGGCTGGGGCACGGTGCGCGGGCACGGGCTGCGCGGTCTGGTGACGCAGGCGCTGCGCGGCCAG
>CAZKQE010000230.1:0-4990 GCA_964554725.1 uncultured bacterium | reverse complement strand
CGAACCGTAGCCCGGGAAGTTGTGGTCGGTGCCGTTCACGTGCACCGAGCCGATCGCGTTGAAGCCGTTGTTCCCCTGGTACTGGAGGACCGAGGCGTTGAACGGGTTGCCGGTGCCGCCGTGGGCCGTCGCGTCCACGTGCGAGAGGTCGCCGTGGGAGCGGATCCCCATCCACGCCGACGCCGTCGAGCCCGCGCCGCCGACCTCGGTCGGCGACCACAGGACCGGCTGCACGTTGGTCCCGGGGATCGAGTCCGGGCTGCCGGTCGCCAGCGAGCCGCGGTCCCGGTGCCAGAGACCCGTCACGCCGAAGGTGCGTTTGGGCGCGCCCTGGTTGATGACGTAGTTCGCCTGGTTGCCGTAGTCGAGGCCGAAGAACGCGTAACGGTAGTCCGGGAACGTGGTCGCCCCGCTCTGGAAGGCGCGGGCCACCGGCCACCAGCCCTGGAGCGAGTCGGTCTCGGCGCCGCCGGGCGAGAACGCGCCCTGGAAGCGGTCGAAATCCCAGACCCCGTTGTCGCCGATCGTGCCGCCCGACTTCATGGGCCGGTTGGGACCCCGACCGACCCGGTAGGGTCCGTAGCCGCCCGCGGGCATGGTGCCGCCGGCGGTCCAGGTCTGGTCCCAGACGTGGCCGACCCACACCGTGTCGGGGTCGGTGGGATCGAGGGCGCTGCGCAGCCGCGCGGCGCGCGACGCGTCCGCGCGAACGGGGACGGTGGCCTGCTCGATCCCCTCCCATGGCTGGCCGGCCGCGGGGGTGGATGCGAGCACGCCGAGGACGACGACGAGGGAGACGCATGACAGGGGAGAGGGTCGCATGACCAGCCTCCACGGGGCCCCGGGCAGGCCGGGGCCGGTCGCCCTTCGCGGGCGGGCGGGCGAGGTGCTCTCGACGTCCGGTCCGGCGCGCCCCGGAGCCTGCTGCGAATCGCGCGCCAGCCGCTGCCGCGGGGGCGACCCGGATTGGATCCGCATCGGCAGCGCCATCCCGACCGACCCGGTTCGGGCGGCATGCGGAGGGCGGTGACGCCGCCCGGACCACTCCCGCGATGGCCGAAATCGTGGACCCGTTCCCGCCGGCCGTCAACGCCTAATCTCGGGGCGGATCCGCCCCTCGACGGCCCGGACCTTGACGGCCGGCGGGGCCCTCCCTAGCGTCGGCGGCATGCCCGAGCTGCCCGAGGTGGAGACCGTGCGCCGGTCGCTGGTCGCGACCGTGAGGGGCCGGACGGTGCGCTCCGTACGACTGTCGGGGCTCCCGCTCCGGGAGCCGGTGGCCGCCACCCTTCCACGCCGGCTCCGCGGCCGCCGGGTGACGGGCGTCCGCCGCCACGGCAAGTACCTGCTCCTCGACCTGGACGGGGGGCTCACGCTCCTCTCCCACCTCGGGATGAGCGGGCGCTGGCTCTTCCAGCCGGACGGGGCGGCCGCCGACCTGCCGCACCTCCACGCGCGGCTCCGGTTCGAGGACGGCTCGGAGCTCTGGTTCCAGGATCCGCGCCGGTTCGGCCTGCTGCGGCTCGCCGCCACCGCGCGACTCGGCCGCGACCCGAGCCTCGCGACACTCGGTCCCGACCCGGTCGCGGAGCCGCCCACCGGGGCCTCGCTCGCGGCCCGGGCGGCGGGGGTGCGGGTCTCGGCGAAGGCGTTCCTCATGGACCAGCGGCGGATCGCCGGGATCGGCAACATCTACGCGAGCGAGATCCTCCACCGGGCCGGCGTCCACCCGGAGGTGCGGGCCGGCCGCGTCCCGGCGGTGCGCTGGGAGGCGATCGCCCGCGAGACGCGTGCGGTGCTGGAGGAGGCCATCGAGTCGTGCGGCACCACCTTCAGCATGTATCGCACGCTCTGGAACGAGCCCGGCGCCTACGGCGTGCAGCTCCGCGTGTACGACCGCTCGGGCGAGCCCTGCCGCACCTGCGGCACGCCGATCCGCAGGATCGTGCAGGGCGCGCGCTCGACCTTCTATTGCCCGGAGTGCCAGCGGCGCCGGACGCAGCGGTCCGCACCCGGGCTGCGACCCCGCGCCGCCGACGCGCGTCCCGCCGGCGCCGGGCGCGTCGGAGGGCCGTCCCGGGGGCCCGCCGGGGGCCCGGTCCCCTCCCGGAACGCGCGTCCGGAGCGGCCCCGCCGGGGGTCGTGAAGATTTTCCACGTTGGCCATTGATACAGGGGCACGCGGCCCCTAATCTGTCCGCCGACTTCGAGCCCCCGTGCCACAATGACAATCGCTCCGCCGGACGACGCGGTCGCCCGGCTCAAGGGTCCCAGCCCATTGGAGGATGCGTGCCGTTCGCGACACTCGGCCTGCCCCAGGCCATCCTGAAGGGGGTCAAGGCCGCCGGCCATATCGAGCCCACACCCATCCAGCACCGGGCGATCCCCATCATCATGCAGGGGAACGACCTGATCGCCTCGGCCCAGACCGGGACCGGCAAGACCGGCGCCTACCTGCTCCCCATCCTCTCGCGGCTGCTCGACGGGCCCCGGCGCCTGCGGGCGCTCGTCCTGTGCCCGACCCGGGAGCTGGCGTCGCAGGTCGAGACCTACGCGCGCGGCTACGCCCGGTTCACCCCGCTGCGGATCGGCGTGGTATTCAGCGGCGTCCCCATGCCCCCGCAGGAGCGCATGCTGCGCGAGGAGGGCGTGGACCTCCTCGTCTCGACCCCGGGCCGCCTGCTCGACCTGCACGGCCGCCTCGCGCTCGGCTTCGAGGACGTCGAGATGCTGGTGCTCGAGGAGGCCGACCGGATGGTGGACCTGGGGTTCGCGCCCGACCTGCGCCGGATCCTCAAGCTGCTCCCGGAGACGCGGCAGACGCTGATGATCTCGGCGACCATGCCGCCCGAGCTGAACCGGCTCGCGAAGGAGGCGCTGCTCGAGCCGATGCGGGTGGACCTCGCCCCGCCGCCCAAGCCGTCCGCGGGGATCACGCAGGCGATCTACCCGGTGACCAGCGATCTCAAGGACGAGCTGCTGAACGAGATGCTCTCCCGTTCCGAGGTGCGGAACGTGATCGTCTTCACCCGCACGAAGCACGGCGCCGAGCGGCTGGCGCGCCAGCTCCAGCGGCGCGGCCACTCGGTCGGCGCCCTGCACGACACCCGCAGCCAGGTGCAGCGCGAGCGCGCGCTGAACGACCTCAAGCGGGGCCGTGTCCAGATCCTGGTCGCGACCGACCTCGCCTCGCGGGGGATCGAGGTGGACGGCATCTCGCACGTCGTGAACTACGACGTGCCGCACAGCGTCGAGGACTACGTCCACCGGATCGGGCGCGGCAACCGCTCGGCCTCGGTCGGGGACGCGTTCACGCTGATGAGCCCCGAGGAGCAGCCCCACGTCGCGGCGATCGAGCGGTTCATGGGCCGCACGGTGCCGCGCGTCATGCTGCCCGACTTCGACTACCGGATGCGGCCGAAGGAACTGAGCCAGGCCGTCAGCTACCCGGAGCGCGGCAAGCTCCCGGCGGCCGCGGCGCCGGCCAAGGGCGCCCACGGTCCGGCGAAGAAGGCCGCGCCGGGCCGCGCCGCCCGTCCCTCCCGCGACCGGAAGGCGCCGGCCCGACCGAAGCGCGGCAAGTAGCCGGCCGGCGCCGCCGCCCCGCCCGCGTCGCGGTCAGTCGGCGAGGTGGCGCGGCGTCTCGGCGGAGGCCCAGCGGAACGCCTCCGCGGCCGCCTCGGCGTCCGCGGCCGCGACCTGGAGCAGGTCCGGGCTCCCGCCCCCCTTGCCGCGCGCACGCTCGAGCAGCGCCGGCAGCAGCGCGCGGAGATCGGCGCCGGCCGCCTTCGCGCGTCCGACCACGAGCACCGGATCGGGACCGGCGGCGCCGGCCACCACCCACGGCGCCCCGGCCTCGAGGCACAGGATCGCGAAGCGCCGCACCTCCTCCCGGGGCCGCGCGGGCGAGAGCTCCGCGACGCCGCGCGGCGGGTCGCCCACCCGCTCGCGGGCCTCGGTGGCGAGGACGCGGGTCGCGAGCGCCTCGAGGCGCTTGCGCAGCTCGTTCCGCTCGTCGGCGGCGTGCTCGAGCCGGGCGATCAGCTCGCGGTCCTTGAGCGTGCGCCGGCGGGCCCCCTCGACCAGCGCCTCGGTGCGCCAGGCGTGGTCGCGCAGCGCGCGGGCGCCGCACAGGAACTCGAGCCGCAGGTTGCCGCGCACGCGCTCCCAGCCGACGATCTTGATCGCCCCGACCTCGCCGGTGCGGCGGGTGTGGGTGCCGCCGCACGCCGAGACATCCCAGTCCGGGATCTCGACGACGCGGATCCGCCCGGTGACCGCGGGCGGCTTGCGCAGCGCGAAGCGGCCGACCCCCGCGGCATCCGTCCAGTGGCGCTCGACCGGCCGGTCCTCCCACACGATGCCGTTCGCGGCCTGCTCGACCCGCGCGACCCCCGCCCAGTCGAGGGCGGCGAGCGGTGCTTCGATGCTGCTCGACGTCGCCCCCAGGTGCGAGGAGAGCGTGGGGGCCGAGAGCACGCGCTCGATCGCGGCGGAGAGGATGTGCTGGCCGGTGTGCTGCTGCATGTGGTCGAAGCGGCGCGCCCAGTCCACCTCGGCGGCCGCCTCGGCCGCGGGTGCCAGGGCCGGGTCGGCGGCCTCGAGCACGTGCCACACGCGCCCGTCATCGTCCGTCTGCACGTCCACGACGCGCGAGCCGCCGATCGTCCCCCGGTCCGCCTCCTGGCCGCCGCTCTCGGGGTAGAAGTACGTGCGCTCGAGCTCGACCGCCGGACGCCCGCCGTGCGCGCCCACCGCCGCCACGCGCGCCGCGAAGCGGGTCGTGTACGCATCGTCGTAGTCGAGCCGTTCGGACGCCATCGTCGCCCCCTCAATCCCCGGTCCGCCGCAGGCCGTACTCGCGCAGCTTGCGCCACAGCGTGGTGCGCGAGATGCCGAGCTGCCGGGCGGCGGCGGTGGCGTTGCCCCGGTGCCGTGCGAGCACGCGGCGGATGTGCTCCTTCTCGACCTCGGCGAGCGACCAGCGTTCG
>CAZKQE010000229.1:0-5015 GCA_964554725.1 uncultured bacterium | reverse complement strand
GCGCGCGCGGCCCGCCCGGCGCGCTTGTGCGGGGCGGAGTCTATTGGCAGAATGCCGCCGCGGCCAGCCCGCATCCGCGCCTCCGCCGCGCGGAGTGCGTCCCCGGGCCCGCGCCGCGCCCGCTCGTGGGGGACCCGCATGGCGCAGCCGCTGGTCGGCATCATCATGGGCTCGAAGTCCGACTGGGAGACGCTCGCCCCGGCGGCCGAGACGCTCGAGCGGCTCGGCGTGCCGCACGAGGTGCGGGTGGTGTCGGCGCACCGCACGCCCGACCTCATGGTCGAGTACGCGGCCGGCGCCGAGGGCCGCGGCCTCGAGGTGATCATCGCCGGCGCCGGCGGCGCCGCCCACCTGCCCGGGATGACCGCCGCCAAGACCGTGCTGCCGGTGCTGGGCGTGCCGGTCGAATCGAAGGCCCTGCGCGGGATGGACTCGCTGCTCTCGATCGTCCAGATGCCGGCCGGGATCCCGGTCGGGACGCTGGCGATCGGCCCCGCCGGGGCGGTGAACGCGGCCCTGCTGGCGGCCGCGATCGTCGGCCACCGTCACCCCGAGGTGCGCGAGTCGCTGCGGCGCTACCGGCTGGAGCAGACCGCCGCGGTGATGGTCCAGCCCGACCCGCGCCGCGCCCCGTGAGGGTCGGGGTGCTGGGCGGCGGCCAGCTCGGCCGCATGCTCGGCGAGGCGGGGGCGTCGCTCGGGTTCTCGTTCACCTTCCTCGAGCCGGCCGACGAGTGCCCGGCGGCCGCGACCGGCGCCTGGATCCGCGCGCCGTTCGAGGACGAGCGGGCGCTCGACGAGCTGGCCGCGCGGTCCGACGTCGTCACCTACGAGTTCGAGAACGTCCCGGTCGCGGCGGTGCGGCGGCTCGCCGGGCGCTGCCCGGTGCATCCGCCGGCGGCGTCGCTCGAGACCGCGCAGGACCGGCTCGCCGAGAAGACGCTGTTCGACCGGCTCGGCATCCCGACCCCGCCCTACGCGGCGGTCGCGGACGCCGCCGGGGTGACCGCCGCGCTGCGGCGCACCGGCCCGCGCGCGGTGCTCAAGACGCGGCGCATGGGGTACGACGGCCGCGGCCAGCGGCGGCTCGAGGGCCCGGCCGACGTGGCCCCGGCGCTCGCCGAGCTGGGCGGACGGCCGCTCCTGATCGAGACGCGGGTGGCGTTCGAGCGCGAGGTGTCGCTGCTCGCGGCACGCGACCGCACGGGCGCCGTCGTGTGCTACCCGCCGGTCGAGAACGCGCACCGCGACGGGATCCTGCGGCGCTCGCGCGCGCCGGCGCCCGGCCTCGCGCCGGCGCGCCGCGCCGAGGCGGAGGGGTTCGTCCGCCGCCTGCTCGAGTCCCTCGACCACGTCGGGGTACTCGCGCTCGAGCTGTTCCTGACCGCGGACGGCTGGCTCGCGAACGAGATCGCCCCGCGCGTCCACAACAGCGGCCACTGGACGATCGAGGGGGCGGAGACCAGCCAGTTCGAGAACCACCTGCGCGCGATCGCCGGGCGGCCGCTCGGGCCCGCGGCGGCGCGCGGCCATGCCGCGATGGTGAACCTGATCGGCGCGATCCCCGACCTCGCCGGCCTCGAGGGGGCGCCGGGCGTCCACGTCCACCGCTACGGCAAGCAGCCGCGCCCGGGCCGCAAGCTCGGCCACGTCACGGTGTGCGCCGACGACCCGGCAGCACTCGAGCGGGCGCTGGCCCCGATCGCGGCGCGGCTGGAACCCGACGGCGCGTCCGCGCCGGCCGTCACTCCCCGCGCATCCGGATGAGCTTGCGGGTCAGCGTGCGGCCGTCCACGGTCGCCTGGCAGAAGTAGATCCCGTCCGTCGCCGCCGAACCGTCGCCGCGCCGCCCGTCCCACGGGAAGGCGTGGTTGCCGGCCGCGAGCGGCCCGCGGTGGAGCGTCGCCACCGCCCGGCCGCGCAGGTCGTAGATCGCCACCTCCACGCGGGCGTCGCGGTCGAGGTCGAGCGTGAAGGAGGTCGTGGTCGAGAAGGGATTGGGCCGGCCCGGGCCGAGGCGGAGCGGCGCCCCGCCCGGCAGCGACCGTGCCGGGCGCCCCAGCGCGACGTCGAGCGCGACGCCGTCGGGACCGCTGAACTCGCCCTCGACCACCGCCAGATCGCCACCCGGGGGCTGTCCGGGCCGCAGCCTCAGTGTGAGTGCCAGCTCGGGCGGCGCGCGCAGCGCGAGCGACCGCCGGTCGTGGAGGTCGAGCAAGCCCAACACCAGCCGGCCGTCCCGCACCTCGTGGAGGGCGAGCCAGCCGTCGGGCGGCGTGGCGGCGAACCCGGTGACGTCGTAGCGGTCGAGCGGGGCTTCGAGGGTGAGAAGCATGCCGCCCACCCGGTCCGAGCCCGCGATCCGCAGCGGCAGCGTGACGCCGCCCGGGACCGGGGAGGGAGCGCCGAAGGAGACCGCGACCGCGGGCTCCGGCCGCACCTCCCCGCTGTCGCGCGGGCAGTCCGGGCACGGCGGCCGGCGCAGCACGTGCCGAACGCAGCACAGGACGTCGGCGAGGGCGAAGCCCCCGTCCCCGTCGCAGTCGAAGCGCGTGCCGTGGTCCGGCGGACAGGAGCCCTCGCCGGTGAGGCAGCGCACGAGCAGCACGATGTCACGGATGTCCGCGCGCCCGTCGGCGTTGACGTCGCACGGCCGTTCCGTGCACACGATCGCGCGGCCCGGCGCGAAGCGGGGGTCCACCTGCGCGCAGGGTGGCGGCGGGCAGATCGGCACCGCGCCGCCGCCGGCGTCGGCGCCCAGCAGCCGCTCCGCCTGCACCACGCTGCGCGCCGGGAGCGGGCCCGCGGTCGAGTCGTGCTCGAGCACCACCCGCAGCACCGGCCATCCCTCCCGCGAGGACCACGGATGGTCCCCGGGGAACGGCGGGATCGCTGCGCCGGTGGTGGCGAACAGCGCGAAGCGCACGCCGTTCAGAGTCTCCACCCAGTCCAGCAGCTTCCCCGCCGCGGGGCCGATCGGCTCGAGGCGCACGATGCGCAGTCCCGGCGGATCCACCCGGAACTCCCCTTGGAGACCCGCGAGCGCCACGTTCGGGCGCACCCGGAACGTCAGCTCGGCCGGGTGGTCCGCGCCGACGAACGCGTCACATCCGTCCGGCCCGCCGTCGCCGGGCGCGAACGCCGGGACCAGGCACGCCGCCGCGGGCTCGCAGCGCTCGGCGACCCGGAACGGGACCGACGTGCCGTGCAGCGTGCCGGGCGGGAAGGAGTCCGCGCAGCACACCTCGGCCAGCTCGACCGGGAGCCGGTGGTCTCCCGCCGGCAGCGGCGGCAGCACGACGGTCGCCGACCACGGCACCAGCACCATGGCGCACGGACGCCCGAGGCAACAGCCGTTGTCCACGATCAGCCGCACCGTGGGCGGCGGCGGCGGCCCGAGTGTGGTGGAGACGGTCGGGACGAGCTCGACCCGCCGCAGGTGCCTGCAGTTGTCCGGGAAGGTGCCGCTCACGCGCACCGGGATGCTGTCGCCGGCGCACGGCGGCACCGGCCCGCACGGTGTCGGGCGGCCGATCACGATGCTCTCGACGTAGGGCAGCGGCCCCGGCGGCGGCGCGGGGGGACAGACCGTGGCGACCGCGAAGTCGTGCCAGCTGTGGTAGGTCCGGCGCTCGAGCGCGGTCCCGGTCGAATCCGGTCGGATGAGATGGACGGTGATCGCGGTGCGGTGGCGGCCGGCGGCGAGCAGGCCGAGCGGGATGCCCAGCCGCCACGGCTCGAGCGCGCCGGTGCAGACGGTGTCGGGCAGCACGCCCACCTTGAGCGTCACTTCGACCCGTCCGGAGTCGAGCGTGCGCGCGTCCACCACCCGCCCGCAGCCGTCGTTGAAGACCCCCTTCAGGATCAGCGTCACCGGTCTCCCGGCACAGGGGGCGGCCGGTTCGGTCCCGATCTCGTGGACGAATGGAAGCGGCGGGGGCTCGGAGGCGGACGCGGCGCCGGCCGCGAAGAGGGCGGCGGCGGTCAGGGCGAGGAACGACGGACGCGACGGACGCATGGGATCGGAGCTCCGGGTGCGGCTCCCCCCGGGAGCCGCGGGCCTCGCGCCGCTCTCCGTCCGGCCGGCCCGGGAGCGCGCGACGACGACAAGAATACGCCTCGATCGAACCCGGCGTCGCGAGAATCCTCCCGGCGGGGCCCCGCGTCAAGCCCCGCCCGTCTGCTACACTGCGCCCCCTGATGACCGCCCGATCGCGCCCGGAACCCGTTCCTGGAGAACCGCTTCGCCGCCCCTCCGCCGCCCCGCCGGCGGGCGGGTTCGAGCTCGCCCCCGGCTTCCGCGCGGCGGCCGTCGCCTGCGGGCTGCGCAGCGGCGAGGGTCCCGACCTGACGCTGATCGCCGCCGATGATCCGTGTGCCGCCGCCGGGGTGTTCACCACGAACCGCGTCCAGGCGGCCCCGGTGGTCTACGACCGCGAGCGGCTCGCCCGCGATCCCGCGCGCGTGCGCGCGGTGATCGCCAACGCCGGCTGCGCCAACGCCTGCACCGGCGAGCGCGGCATGGCCGACACGCGCCGTACCGCGGCACTGGCGGCCGCGACGATCGGCTGCGAGCCCGACCAGGTGCTCGTCCTCTCGACCGGCGTCATCGGCCGCCACCTCGACATGGAGAAGGTCGAACGCGGCATCGCGGCGCTGGCCGGGCCGTCCGCCGAGCGGGGCGGTGCGGCGGCCGCGCGCGCGATCCTCACCACCGACACGGTGCCCAAGACGGCGTCCGCCGACCTCACGCTGCCGGGCCGGCGCGTCGCGATCCGCGGGATCGCCAAGGGCGCGGGGATGATCCATCCGGGGCTCGCCACCATGCTGTCGGTACTGACCACCGACGCCGACCTCGCGCCCGGCGCGCTGCACGAGGCCCTGGTGGCCGCCGTGGCCCGCAGCTTCAACCGCGTCAGCGTGGACGGCGACATGAGCACGAACGACACCGTGCTGCTGCTCGCCTCGCGCGCCGCCGGCCCGCCGCTCGACGCCGACGGGATCGAGGCGTTCACG
>CAZKQE010000228.1:0-5018 GCA_964554725.1 uncultured bacterium | reverse complement strand
GGTCGAGCTGGCCGGCAAGGAGCAGGTCGAGGGCGCCGACGCCTTCAAGCTCAAGCTGACGATGAAGGACGGCGGCGTGCGCCACATCTATCTCGACGCCGAGACCTTCCTCGAGATCAAGATGGAGTCGAAGCGCACGATCCGCGGCACCGAGGTCGAAGGCGAGAGCTACCTCAGCGACTACAAGGAAGTGGACGGCATGATGATGGCCCACGTCATGGAGAGCGGGGCCAAGGGCAGCCCGCAGCGGCAGAAGATCATGATCGAGAAGGTCGAGTTCAACGCCGCGCTGCCCGACAGCCTGTTCGCGCTCCCGGCCGGCGCCATCCAGCCGGCGGCCGCGAAGCCGGACTCGGCCGCCACGGGGGCGAAGGGCGCCGCCAAGGCGACGGAGGCGGCCGGCAAGAAGAAGTGACCACGGGCGGTCGCGCCGCCCTCCCGCCCACCGACTCCTCCACCCCACGGGAGTGAATTCCATGCCGCTCCATCCGACGCGCGCCCTCCGGCGCGCGGTCCAGGGCGCCGCCCTGGCCGCCGCGCTCGTCACGCTCCCGCCCGTGGCGGGAGCGCAGGACGTGAAGATCGACTCCGAGACCTTCGGCGGGCTCGAGCCGCGCAACATCGGCCCGGCCGTGATGTCGGGCCGCATCGCCGCGATGGACGCGGTCGAAGGGGACCGCCTCACGATCTACGTCGGCGCCGCGAGCGGCGGGGTGTGGAAGTCGGTGGACGGTGCGACCACCTTCAAGCCGGTGTTCGACAAGCACTGCCAGTCCATCGGCGCGATCGCGATCGACCGCCAGGACGTGAAGACGGTGTGGGTCGGGACCGGCGAGAGCTGGGTGCGGAACAGCGTCTCGCTCGGCGACGGCATCTACAGGACCACGGACGGCGGCGACACCTGGCAACACCTGGGACTCAAGGACAGCGAGCGGATCGCGCGGATCGTGATCGACCCGCAGCGCGGCGACACGGTGTACGCGGCGGTCACCGGCCACCTGTGGGACGCCCATCCCGAGCGCGGCGTCTACCGCACGCGCGACGGCGGGAAGACGTGGCAGCGGGTGCTCTACGTGGATGCGAACACCGGCTGCGCCGACCTGGCGATGGATCCCGCGGACCCGCGGACGCTGTACGCGACGATGTGGGACTTCCGCCGCCAGCCGTGGACGTTCCGCTCGGGCGGGCCCGGGAGCGGCATCTACAAGAGCAGCGACGGCGGCGACACCTGGCGGCGGCTCACGAACGGGCTGCCGGAGGGCGAACTCGGGCGCTGCGCGGTCTCCGTCTCGCCGGCGCGGCCCGAGCGCGTCTACGCCTTCGTCGAGGCGAAGGCGAGCGCCATGTACCGCTCGGACGACCGCGGCGAGACGTGGACGAAGCTGAGCACCGCGGCGGGCGTCATCTCGCGCCCCTTCTACTTCTCCTACGTGATCGCGGACCCGAAGGACCCCGACCGGGTGTACAAGCCGGCGACCGGGCTGTTCGTGAGCGACGACGCCGGCGCCACCTTCAGCGCCATCGGCGGCGGCGTCCACAGCGACTACCACGCGCTGTGGGTGAATCCCGCCGACACCGACGAGATCTGGGTCGGCACCGACGGGGGGCTCTACACGACGGCCGACCGCGGCGCCAACTGGCGCTTCATCGGCGGGCTGCCGATCTCGCAGTTCTACCACGTGAGCTACGACATGGAGTGGCCCTACCACGTGTACGGCGGGCTGCAGGACAACGGCTCGTGGATGGGGCCCTCGCGCAAGCCGGGCGGGATCGCGAACCGCCACTGGCGCGTGCTGGGCGGCGGCGACGGCTTCTGGGCGTTCGTGGACCCGACCGATCCCGACATCAGCTACGTCGAGTATCAGGGCGGCAACGTGCTGCGCGTGCGCAAGTCCACCGGCGAGACCAAGGAGATCAAGCCGTTCCGCGCGAAGGAGGAGCCCGAGTACCGGTTCAACTGGAACACGCCGATCCACATGAGCCCGACCCGGGCCGGGACCATGTACCTGGGCGCCCAGTTCCTGTTCCGCTCGCGCGACCGCGGCGAGTCCTGGGAGCGCATCTCGCCCGATCTCACGACGAACGACCCGGCGAAGCAGAAGCAGCGCGAGTCGGGCGGGCTGACGCTCGACAACTCGACCGCCGAGAACCACACCACGATCTTCACCATCGCCGAGTCGCCGAAGAACCCCGACGTGGTGTGGGTCGGCACCGACGACGGCAACGTGCAGGTGACGCGCGACGGCGGGAAGAGCTGGACGCTGGTGAGCCGCAAGATCCCCGGGCTGCCGGCCGGCACCTGGGTGACCTGCGTCGAGGCCGGACCGGCGGATGAGGGCACGGCCTACGTGACCTTCGACGGCCACCAGACCGGCGACATGCGGACCTACGTCTACCGGACCGGCGACTTCGGGAGGACCTGGCAGAGCCTGACGACCGCCGACCTGCGCGGGCACGCGCACGTCGTGCGCGAGGATCCGATGCGGCCCGGGCTGCTCTACCTCGGCACGGAATGGGGGCTGTGGCTCTCGCTGGACGGCGGCGCCGCGTGGTCGCAGATCAAGGGGGAGTTCCCCAACGTCGCCGTGCGCGACCTTGCCATCCACCCGCGCGAGCACGACCTGCTGATCGCTACCCACGGACGCGGGATCTGGATCCTCGACGACCTCACCGCCCTGCGCGCGGTGACGCCCGAGGTCCTCGCCGCCGACGCCGCGATGCTGCCCTCGCGCCCGTCCGTGATGGTGATCCCGTCGAGCGAGCAGCGCTTCGAGGCCAGCGAGTACCGCGGCCGCTCGCTCGAGGACGCGACCGCGGTCTCCTACTACCTGAAGAAGCGGCACATGTTCGGCGACCTGCGGCTCGAGGTCTACGACGCGAAGGGGAGCCTCGTCACGTCGGCCCCGGGCGGCAAGCGGCGCGGGATCAACCGGGTGTCGTGGGCCACGCGGCTCAAGGGACCCAAGGTGCCGCCCGCCGCCAGCCTGGTGCCGCAGCAGTTCGCGTTCGTGGGCCCGCAGGTGGGCGAGGGCACCTATACCGTGCGCCTGGTGCGCGGCAAGGACACGCTGGTGTCGACCGTCGAGCTGGCCGCCGACCCCCGCTCGATCCACTCGCCCGCGGACCGCGCCGCCCAGCGCGAGCTGGCGCACCGGCTCTACCGCGATCTCGAACGCCTGACCTACGTCGTGGACGCGATCATCGACGCCCGCGATCAGGCGCGGGCGCGGGCGGAGAAGCTCGGCAAGGGGGACGCGCTGGCGAAGAAGCTGACCGCGACCGCCGACCGGCTCGACGCGCTGCGCCGCTCGGTGGTCGCCGTGCGCGAGGGCGGGCCGATCACCGGCGACGAGAAGCTGCGCGAGAAGCTGGGCCGGCTCTACGGCGGCGTCAACGGCTACGAGGGGCGCGCGACCAACTCGCAGATCCGCTACGCCGAGGTGCTGGAAGGCGAGCTGGCGGCGGCGCAGAAGGAGTTCGAGACCCTGACCGGTCAGGAGCTGATCGCGCTGAACGCCGGCCTCATGACGCGCAGCCTCGACCCCGTGAAGCCGCTCAGCCGCGAGGAGTGGCTGCGGAAGCAGGAGAAGAACTAGCCGCGGGCACGAGCCGGCCACGTCCCGCCGCCCCGCGGGGAGCCCCGCGGGGCGGCGCCTCGTCTAGCGATACACCTCGAGGTCCCGCGCCGACACCACCGCGCCGTCGTAGCCGCGGCGCACCTCGCGCACCAGGCCCTCGTCGTCGGTGCCCCAGTAGAGCTGGTGGTAGAGCACCAGCAGCCGCGGCTTCGCGCGGGTGGCGAGGGCGGCCAGCTCGGTGGTCGAGGTGTGGGCGTCGGCGTGGTAGCGCTGCCACTCCGGCGTGCGGGTGGTGAAGCGGTCGGCCGAGTAGACCTCGTGGACCAGGATGTCGCAGCCGGCGCACGCCTCGACCAGCGCCTCGCTGGGGCGCGTGTCGCCCGAGACGACGATCACGCGGTCCGGGGTCTGGAACCGGTAGGCGAACGCGCGGCGCCAGTTCGCGTGCGGCACGGCGATCGCGGTCACGGTCACGTTCGAGTCCTGATAGACGACGCCGGCCGTGATCTCGCGCGTGCGCACCTGCCAGCCCTCGCTCTTCTCGGGCTCGAGCCCCTCGATGCGCATGCGGATGTCCTCCGCCCACGCCGCCAGCACGTGGTCGGTCATCGAGCGCGTGCCGGCCGGGCCGTAGACCTCGAGCGGCGTCGGGCGCTCGAGCACCCAGGGCGTGAGCAGCAGGTCGGGCAGCCCCATCGTGTGGTCGGAGTGGAGGTGGGTGAGGAAGACGATGCCGAGCTTCTCGGGCGCCAGCGCGGCGATCCCGTTCCGGTGCGCCGCCGCCGCGCGCCGCACCACGCCCGGGCCGCAGTCCACGAGGTAGGCCTTGCCGCGCACGACCACCGCCACGCTCGGGCCCGAGCGCTCGGGATCGGCGTTGGGGGTGCCGGTGCCGAGCATCACCACCTGGGTCACGACGCTGTCGGGCACCGTGGCGCTCACCCGCACCGTGTCCCGGTCCACCGCCCCGGCGCCGGCGGCGGCGAACAGGGCGCCCGCGAGCGCGATCCCCGTGCCCGCCCGGCGCCGCGCCGTTCGCCGCCCATCGCCGCCCATCGCCGCGCCGGACCGGCTACGGCTTCGCGGCGGTCGAGCCGGCCGCGCGCCCCTGGGTGGCGTAGGCCTGCCGCAGCGCCGCCATGAGCGCCTCGCGCCGGTCGTACAGCCGCCTGAGCTTCCGCGGGCGGTGACGGGCGAGCGCGTAGTGGGTGAGGAGCGGCAGCGCGATCGTGGTGTCGCAGTAGCAGATCACGGTGCCCGGGAGCTGGTCGGGGTCGATCTTGCCCCAGCTCACCGCCTCGCCCGGCGTGGCGCCCGAGAGCCCGCCGGTGTCGGGGCGCGCGTCGGTCACGGCGAGGAAGTAGTCGTGGCCCTTCTCGGCGATCCCCAGCACCTCCTGGATCTGCGGCTCGGTCTGGAGCAGGAAGTTCTTGGGGCTGC
>CAZKQE010000227.1:0-5022 GCA_964554725.1 uncultured bacterium | reverse complement strand
CCCCCGGTCCGCGGCGGTGGCGGCGGGCGCCGCGCTCGTCCGAGCCCCTTTGGGCGCGGGCGGGCGCGGCGTAGAATCCCCGCGCTTCCCATCCCTCGCACACCCGAGTCACCCCTCGTCTCGACACGAAAGGACGACCCATGCGCACGCTGCGTCTCGTGGGGCTGCTGATGCTGCTGGCGGTCCCCGGCTGGGCGGGAGTGTTCCCGTACAAGTACCAGGTCCAGACGCTCGACAACGGGCTCAAGGCGATCCTCATCCCGCTGCCCGGCAGCGGGCTCGCCTCCTACTACGCGGTCGTGCGCACCGGCAGCCGCGACGAGGTCGAGCCGGGCCACACCGGCTTCGCCCACTTCTTCGAGCACATGATGTTCCGCGGCACGAAGAAGGTCCCGGCCGAGATGCGCGAGCGGATCATGACCGGCATGGGGGCGAGCGGGAACGCCTACACGACCGACGACTTCACCTGCTACTACGTGAACATCGCCGCCGAGGACCTGCCGAAGGTGATCGAGGTCGAGGCGGACCGGTTCCAGAACCTCTCCTACGCCGAGCCGGTGTTCCAGACCGAGTCGGGCGCCGTCTACGGCGAGTACCGGAAGAACCGCACCCAGCCGTTCTCGGTGCTGTTCGAGGCGCTCCAGGACAAGGCCTTCGACGTCCACACCTACAAGCACACGACGATGGGCTTCGAGAAGGACATCGCCGCGATGCCGACGATGTACGAGTACTCGAAGACCTTCTTCACCCGCTTCTACCGCCCCGAGAACGTCATCCTCGTCGTCGCCGGCGACTTCGACCCCAAGGCGGTCACGGCGATGATCCGCACCCACTACGGCGCCTGGCCGCGCGGCTACCAGGCCCCGGCGGTGCAGCCCGAGCCCGAGCAGAAGGGCGAGCGCTCGCTCGAGGTGTCCTACGACGGGCGCACGCTGCCGATCCTCGCCATCGCGTGGAAGTCGCCGGCGTTCGCTCCCTCGAGCCGCGAGGTCGCGGCCGGGGCGCTGCTCGGCGACCTGCTGTTCGGCGAGACCAGCCCCGCCTACCGCGAGTTGGTGCTCGAGAAGCGGCTCGCCCAGCGCCTGTTCTCGAACTTCCGCTTCAACCGCGACCCCGGGCTGTGGACGGTGGGCGCGATGGTCGCCGGCGAGCAGAACCTGCCGGCGGTGCGCGAGGCGATCGACCGCGCGGTGGCCGCGATCCAGGCCGCCCCGCCGCCGGCCGCCGACCTCGAGGACCTCAAGCGCCGTACGCGCTACGGGTTCCTGATGGGCATGGACACCCCCGACCGGGTCGCCGGCGGGCTCGCCCGCTTCATCGCCCTGAGCGGCGGGATCGAGTCGGTGGACGCCCTGTTCGCCGCCATGGAGCAGGTGACCCCCGCGGACATCCAGGCGGCGGCGAAGAAGTTCCTGGTCGGCGACCGCCGCACGGTCGCGGTGCTGAAGGGGGTGCAGTCGTGAGCCGCGCCCTCTCCGCCACCCTCGCCGCGCTGGTCCTCGCGCTCGCGCTGGCGCCGGTGGCGCCGGCCGGCGCCCAGGCCCGGCTCGCCCACGAGCCGGTGCTGCTGCCGGTGCCGTCGGACCCCACGGTGTCGTTCAAGATCGCCTTCACGGTTGGCTCGCAGCACGACCCCGCCGGCAAGGAGGGGCTCGCCTACCTCACCGCGATCCTGATGTCCGAGGGCGCGACGAAGAAGCATCCCTACCCGGAGATCCTCAAGCTCCTCTATCCGATGGCGGCCGGTTACGGCGTGCGGGTGGACAAGGAGCTGATCACGTTCTCGGGCCGGGTCCACCAGGACAACCTCGAGGCCTACGTGCCGCTGCTGCTGGACGCCATCCGGGAGCCGGCGTTCGAGGAGGCCGACTTCGCCCGGCTCAAGCAGCGCACCCGCGACTTCATCGAGAAGACCCTCCGGTACTCGTCCGACGAGGAGCTGGGCAAGGCGACGCTCTACGCGAGCGCGTTCGCCGGCACCCCGTACGCCCACCTCAACGCCGGCACGGCGGCGGGGCTCGAGGCGATCACGCTGGACGACGTGCGCCGGTTCCACGCCACCCACCTGACGCGCGACGCGGTGGTGCTGGCGATGGGCGGCGGCTACGACGCGGCGCTGGTCGCGCGCATGCAGCGCGAGCTGGCGGCACTGCCCGCCGGGACGCCGGCGGCGGTGACGATGCCGCCGATCGCGCCCCCCGAGGGGCGGCCGGTGGTCATCGTCAAGAAGCCGGGGCCGGCGACGGCGATCAGCTTCGGGTTCCCGATCGAGGCCCGCCGCGGGACCCGCGAGTTCTACGCCCTGTGGGTCGCGAACTCGTGGCTGGGCGAGCACCGCAACTCCTCGTCCCACCTCTACGGGGTCATCCGCGAGAAGCGCGGCATGAACTACGGGGACTACTCCTACATCGAGTGCTTCCCCGAGGGCGGCAACCGCAACGTGCCCCCGCCCAACGTGCCGCGGCGGCGGCAGATGTTCGAGGTGTGGATCCGCCCGGTCCCCAACGACCAGGCCCAGTTCGCGCTGCGCGCGGCGATGCGCGAGGTCGAGCGGCTGGCGAAGCACGGCCTGACGAAGGACCAGTTCGAGCTCACCCGCTCGTTCATCACGAAGTACTCGCTCAACTACGCCGTCAGCACCGACGACCGGCTCGGCTACGCCCTCGACGACCGCATCTACGGGGTCGCGGCGCCGGGCCACCTCGAGAACTTCCGGCGCATCATCCCGACCCTCACGCTCGAGGAGGTCAACGCCGCCGTCCGCAGGCACCTCCGTCCGGAGCGCCTGTGGATCGCGATGGTGAGCGAGCAGGCGGACTCGCTGGCGGCGCGGCTGGCGTCCGGGGCGCCGAGCCCGATCACCTACGCCACGCCGAAGCCGCCCGAGGTGATGAGCGAGGACAAGGAGATCGAGGCCTACCCCCTCGCGCTCGCCCGGGAGCGCATCACGGTGCTCCCGGTGGACGCGATGTTCGCGCGCTGAGCGAAGGGCGCGTCGCGGGATGACTCGCCGGGGGCCGGGCTCGCGCCCGGCCCTCGGCGGTTGAAGGAGTCGTGATGACATCCGGCCGTTCCCCGCACAATGGGGATCCCCTCCCGGCGCTGCTCGATGCGGTACGGCGGGCCGACGTCGAGCGCGCGCGGGAGCTGTTCCGACGCCATCCGGAACTCCGGGCGCAGATCAACCGCCCCTCGCCGGACCTGCCGTTCGGCTACGTCCCGATCATCCCGGTGGCCCGCCTCGGCGATCGCCGGATGATCGATCTGTTCCTCGAGGCCGGCGCCGACATCAACGGGCGCAGCGCATGGTGGGCGGGCGGCTTCGGCGTGCTCGACCTGTGCGATCCGGCCATCGCCCCCTACCTCATCGAGCGGGGGGCGATCGTGGACGCGCACGCCGCGGCGCGGCTGGGGATGCTGGAGCGCCTGCGCGCGCTCGTCGACGCCGACCCCGCGCGGGTGCACGCCCGCGGCGGTGACGGGCAGACCCCGCTTCACTTCGCCGCGACCGTCGAGGTCGCCGCGTTCCTGCTCGACCGCGGCGCCGGGATCGACGCGCTCGATGTCGACCACGAGTCCACCCCGGCCCAGTGGATGGTGCGCGACCGGCCCGAGGTGGCGCGCTACCTCGTGGAGCGCGGATGCCGGACCGACCTCCTGATGGCGGCGGCGCTCGGGGACCTCGTGCGCACACGCGCCCTGCTCGATGCCGATCCGGCGGCGATCCGCATCCGCGTCGACGAGGCGCACTTCCCCATGCGTGACCCGCGCGCGGGAGGCTCCATCTACATCTGGACGCTGGGTGCCGGGAAGTCGGCGCACGCGGTCGCCCGCGCCTTCGGGCACGACGACGTGTTCCGCCTGCTCATCGAGCGAAGCCCGGCGGATCTGAGGCTGACCGCGGCCGCGACGGTCGGCGACGCGGCGCTCTTCCGCGCCCTCCTCGCGGACCACCCCGGCCCGGGGATGAGCATCGCGGACGAGGATCGCCGCACGCTCGCCGACGCCGCCCAGGACGAGAACCTCGAGGCCGTCCGCCTGATGCTCGGCGCCGGCTGGCCGGTGGACGCGCGCGGGCAGCATGGCGGCACCGCACTCCACTGGGCGGCGTGGCACGGTCATGCCGCGATGGTGAGCGAGATCCTCCGTCACGGACCGTCGCTGGACCTCACCGACGCCGACTACCGGGCGACCCCGGTGGGCTGGGCCATCCACGCCTCGACCCAGGGCTGGCACCCGGAGCGCGGGGACTATCCCGGGACCGTGGCGACGCTGCTCACGGCGGGCGCTCGGGCACCCGATCCGACGGCCTGGGAGGACGCGAGCGACGGGGTGCGGGAGGTGCTGTTGCGGCACTCGGGAGCTCGGTAGCCTCCCGACCGCGCCGGCCGACGCGTCGGGACTAGCCGCCGCCCGCGGGAGCGGTGAGGCCCTTGCCGGTCTGGAGCTGCACCATGATCTCGTCGAGCACCTGCCGCGGCGGGCGCACGCGCTCGAGCGGCAGGGTCGCGAGCGGCGCCTCGACCAGGCCCAGCTCGTCCTCGAACGGCTGCAGCGACGGCTCGGCGTAGAGCAGGCCGGTCACCAGCTTCCGCTCGGCGCGCGCCTCGTGGATGGCCGCGAGCGCGCGCTCGCGGCTGGTCGGGTCGTAGTCCTCGGCCAGCTTCTTCAGCACGATGTGCGAGCCGTCCGGCATCGTCACCTCGCGGGTGGTGCCGGGCTCGTACTCGACCGTGATGTCCTCGAAGTAGGGCACGTACTCGATGTCGTGGAGCGGGGCGTCGTGCTCCTTCACGTAGGCGTACGACTTGCTCGAGCCCTCGTGGTCGGCGAACGTCACGCACGGGCTGATCACGTCGAGCACCGCGGTGCCCCGGTGCGCGAACGCCGCCTTGAGCAGCGGACGCAGCTGCTTCTGGTCGCCCGAGAACGAGCGGGCGACGAACCCGCAGCCCAGCTCGATCGCCAGCGCGCAGCAGTCGATCGGCATCAGGTCGTTCACGGTGCCGCCCTTCGTCGTGC
>CAZKQE010000226.1:0-5042 GCA_964554725.1 uncultured bacterium | reverse complement strand
CCGCGGTACTCGAGGCGCTTGAGGCCTTCCAGCAGGATCGGCACGCACTCGCGGTGCCCGACGTATCCGACGATGCCGCACATGGCGCGGGGGCCTCCTAGCCTGCCTGCAGCGCGCGACGCGCGCGCTCGATGAGTTCCCGGGTCCGGGGCTCGCTGGGCGATTCCGCGATCACCCGGACCACGGGCTCCGTGCCCGAGGGACGAATGTGGACCCACTCCTCGTCGCGGGTCAATCGCAGGCCGTCGGCCGCGTCCGCCGCGTGCCCGGGGAACGCCGCCCGCAGCCGGGGGACCGAGGTCTCCCAGGGTTCATCGGCCCGCGGCAGCTTCCCCTTGACCATGGAGAGCCGGGGCAGGCCGTCCGCCAGCGCCCGCAGCGGGGCCCCCGAGGCCGCCAGGGCCTGACAGACCAGGGCCGCCGCCACCAGCCCGTCCCGCCCGTAGTGGGCGGCCGGCAGGATGACCCCGCCGTTGCCCTCCCCGCCGACGATCGCCCCGTGGGCCCGCATCCCGGCCACGACGTGGGCCTCCCCGACCGGGGTGCGGTGGAGGGGGACCCCGGCCCCGGCGCACACGGCGTCGATGAGCCGGGAGGTGGAGAGGTTCGTCACCACCGGGCCCGGTGTGCGGGCGAGCACCACCTGCGCCGCCAGCACGAGGCTGTACTCCTCCCCCAGCGGCTCGCCGGCGGCGTCCACGAAGGCGGCGCGGTCGGCGTCGGGGTCGAGGGCGATGCCGAAGTCGGCCCGCGCCTCCCGCACCGCGCGGCCGAGCGCGCCGAGGTGCTCGGGCAGCGGTTCCAGCTCGCGGGTGAACGCCCCGTTCGGCTCGCAGTCCAGCTCGACCACCGTGCAGCCCAGCTCGCGCAGCAGCCGCGGCACCGCGACACCACCCACGCTGGCGCAGCCGTCCACCACCGCCGTGAGCCGGCGCGCGCGGATCGCGCCGGCGTCCACCGCCTCGAGCCCGAGCACGCGCGCGAGATGCCAGTCGAGGGCGCGCGGCTCGATCGACTCGGCGCCCAGCCGGTCGAACGAGGTCCACAGGCCCTCGCCGGACTCGTAGCGGCGCCGCACCGCGCCGCCGGTCGCGGCGTCGAGGAACTCGCCGCGGTCGGAGAGGAACTTGAGCGCGTTCCACTCGGCCGGGTTGTGGCTCGCGGTGAGGATCACCCCGCCGGCCGCATGCAGCTCCTCGACCGCGACCTGGGTGGCGGGCGTGGTCGCCAGCCCGATGTCCACCACGTCGCGGCCGGCCGCGGTGAGCCCGGCGGCGACGGCACGGTGCACCATCGGCCCCGAGCGGCGCGCATCGCGGCCGACCACGATCGGACCCTCGCCGAGCCCGCGCGCGAACGCGGCGGCGAATCGGGCAATCACCGGCGGCGTGAGCGACTCGCCGACGATGCCGCGGATGCCGGCGACCGAGATCATGAGCGGAGCGGACATGGCGGCACGATAGGCGAGCGGCCGCGGGCGCACAACATCCGGGACCGCGACGGCGCCCCGCGACGGTCAGCCCGGTGTCAATTGTCCGATCGTCCGTCCTCCCGCCGCGCCTCCTCGAGGTAGTGCGCCACCGCGCCGGTCGCCTGGGCGAGCAGCTCCTCGTCCACGATCAGGTACCGGCGGAAGATCGAGCTCGTCTTGTGCCCGGTGATCTTCATCGCGATCGCCTGCTGGACCCCGGCGCGGATCAGGTTGCGCACCGCCGTGCGGCGGAAGTCGTGCACGAGGCGGTCGGGCAGCCCCGCGGCCCGGCATGCCCGCTTCCATGACCGCCGCAGCTTCTGCATCGGGCGGCCGCGCCACGGGAACACCGCCGGGCACAGGGCTCCCTCGCGTCGCTCCCAGTCCGCCACGAAGTCACGCTGCCTCCGCAGCACCTGCTCCACGCGCGGGTGGTACTTGAACGGGAACACCCGCGGCTCGCGGTTCTTCGAGTCCCGGAGCCACACGCTCTGGCGCTTCCAGTCCACGTCGCTCCAGTGGAGCTTGAGCGCCTCGCCCACGCGCCAGCCCGTGAGGTAAAGGAACTCGACCAGATTGCGGGCGTGGTCGGGCAGGTGCGGGAGGACGGCCTGGAGGTCCTCCTCTTCGAAGAACCCCTGGCGCGCGTTGTGGACGCGCGGCATGTCGATCACCGGCACCCGCGGCAGCCGGTGCGCGGCGAGCCGCAGCATGCGGCGAAGCACCGAGAGTTCCCGGTGCAGCGTAGCCGGGGCCGCGCGATCGTGCTCGAGGCGGCGCCGCGAGTAATCGGCGATCCGCTGCTCGGTGATGTCCTCGCCGCGAAGTGAGCCGAAGGCGGTGGCGAGATGGTTGACGTGGCGGGTGGGATCCGTCCGATTCTGTTTGAACGCGTAGTTGCGGAGGAGCAGCTCTTTCATCTCTCCGAACGTGATGCGGTCGGGCACGCCATGGAACACTCCTCGCTTCGCCTCCTCGATCCGCCGCGCCAGGAATGCGAGCGCCAGCTCGCGGTCGGGCGTGCCGGTGGTCTCCCGGCAGGGACGTCCGTCGAGGTAGAACTTGATGAACCAGTTCCGCGAATTGCGGTAGCGGAAGAGCGTGCCCCTGCTGATGCTGGACATTGAACGAGCTCCCGGGGGCAGGGTCATCGGGAGTCGAGAGGCAGGCCGCAGCGTGGCGCACCCACCCGCATGTTGGAGAGTAGCAACCTGGTTGCACCGCGGGAATGACAGAGTCGGGCAGAGGCTCGGGCAGAGTCCTGCTGAAGACCCCGTCACTTCGCCCGAAAAGGGCAACGAGCGGCAGGCCTCGCTGCGACATGCCGATGGCACGATGCGCGCCCAGCGTGCTGACAGGGTCGGGCAGAGTTCGGGCAGAGTTTCGGGCAGAGATTCGCCACGGGCCCGTCATCTCCCGGGCTGAGCTCTCCGGCAATCTCAGTTGTCGCTATGAGTTGTATGGAGCTGGTGACCGGAATCGAACCGGTGACCCCGTCATTACGAGTGACGTGCTCTACCAGCTGAGCTACACCAGCTCCGTGCCTGCTCCGACCGTCGGGCGACGACCGGTACGTCTTCGAGGGTAGAGCACATCACTCCGGACGCGCTCCACCACCTGAGCTACACCAGCTCCGTGCCTGCTCCGACCGTCGGGAGACGACCGGTACGTCTTCGAGGGTAGAGCACATCACTCCGGACGCGCTCCACCACCTGAGCTACACCCGCTCCGTGCTGCGTCCGGCGTTTCCGCAGGGCCACGGGGCCGGGATACTCGGCGGTGATCGGCTCCCGCGGGCGCCGCGGTCCGCCGGCCGCTTCACAGGATGGTGCGACCCCCCAGAATCGAACTGGGGACACCCGCATTTTCAGTGCGGTGCTCTACCAACTGAGCTAGGGTCGCACGAGGGGCGCGGGGGCCCGCGGGGACCCCGCGAAGTCTCGGACGACCGCTACCACTATCACGCCAAATCGCGCAGCGTCAAACGGATGATGGCGCGTGCGGCGGTCCCGGGCGGTCCCCGGGACGCGGGTCAGGCGGCCGGGTAGCGCTCGCGCCGGTCGCCGCGCGCGTGACGGCGCTCGTGACCCTGCTGGCGGCGGTCCTGGTTCTCGGGGATCGGCAGCGTCAGCGAGAAGATGGTGCTCCACTCCCCCTCGCTGCGCACGCGCAGCTCGCCGCCGTGGCGCTTGAGCACCTGCTGGGCCACCGCCAGCCCGACGCCGGGCCCGCCCTGCCGGCTCACCGCGAAGGGCACGAACAGCTGCTCCATCAGGTCGCCGGGCCGACGCAGCCCGTCGCTGGCGATGTCCACCAGCACGTAGGCGCCGGCGCGCCGCGTCTCGACCCGCACCCGCCCGCCGGGCACCACCGACTCGAGCGCGTTGTCGAGGATGTTGCCGATCACGCGGCGGACCCGCTCGTGGTCGAGCAACAGCGCCGGCAGGTCGGGGGTCAGCTTCTTCAGCAGCCGCACGCGCCGCCGGACCAGGCGCTCGCCGGCCGCCTGCAGGGCCTCCTGCACCACCGCGTTCATGCTCTCGAGCTTGAGCCGCGGGCGGCGCAGCGCGACGTACTGCAGCTGCTCGCCCACCATCCCCTCCAGCCGCTCCGCCTCGCGGATCACGATCTCCAGGTACTCGCGGCCGGGATCCTCGGGCGCCAGGCCCTGCAGCACGCGCCGCGCGAAGGCGGCGATCGAGGCGAGCGGGTTGCGCACCTCGTGGGCGACGCGGGCCGCCATCTCGCCCAGCGCCGCGAGGCGTTCGTTGCGGGAGATCGCCTGCTGCTGCTCGCGGGCGCGGCGCTCGGCGGCGCCGAGCAGGTCGCAGCGCCGCGCCTGGTCGGTGGCCAGCGCCACCAGGTCGGCGAGCGTGGCGAGGAACTCGATGTCGGCGCGGTCGAACGCCTCCGACTCCGCCGGGTGGGAGACGCAGCGGTCGTAGACCGCCAGCGCCCCGGCGGTGCGCCCGTAGGCCGCCAGCGGGTGGACCGCGAGCGACTGGATCTGCGCCGCCATGTCGGGGTCGAGCAGCGACTCGTCCGTCACCCGGTCCAGCACCAGCGGGCGCATCCGCTCCATCACGGCGCCGGCCACCGCGGTGAGCGGCCGGGCGAGCCGCTCGCGCGCGCCGTGCGGGCCGTGGGTCGTGCGCAGGTCGGGCGCCCCGCTGGCGTCGGCGAGCCACAGCGCCCCGCCCCGGGCCTCGGTCGCCTGCACCGCGAGGCGTCCCGCGTGCTCCAGCACCTCGGCGAGGTTCAGCGGCGACACGCACGCGCGCGCGAACTCGGCCAGCGACGAGGCGTGCCGCTGCCGCCGGCGCACCTCCTCGCGGGCGGCGAGCGCCTCGATCGCGGCGGTGGCCAGCTCGCGCAGGCGCTCGAGCGCGGCCGCGCGGCCGACCTCGTCGCCCGGCAGGTCCCACTCGCCCACCAGCAGGGCGATGCGCCGCCCGCGCCGGGCCAGCGCCACGGCGCCGAACGCGCCGGCGGGACCGAGCGCGAGGCTCCCCGCGCCGGCCGTCTCGCCCCGCGCCACGCCCGCTCCGCCCCACGCCGCGTCGGCGGCGCC
>CAZKQE010000225.1:0-5047 GCA_964554725.1 uncultured bacterium | reverse complement strand
GCGCCGTCCGGCGCCCCGAGCCCCTCGTCCCAGGGCCGCGGCACCTCGTCGAGCAGCACGGCCAGCGCCAGGAAGCGGTCGTCCTCGCGCAGGACCAGCCCCGCCTCCTCCCACTCCGCCAGGCGGGCGAGCACCGCCGGCTCCGCCCAGCCCAGCGTCTCGCCGGCGTGGCGCACGATGTCGGCGCGGCCGCGGATCTGGTCGCAGAACTCGTAGAGCGCGCGTCCCGCCGCGTCGAGCAGGCGATGCGGCCGGCTCGCGTCGTCGCGTCCGTCCCACAGCACCATCCCGTCCCGCCACGGCAGCCCGAGCAGGAACGCGCGCGCCTCGCGCGCCTTCCAGTCCCGCACCGCCTCCTTCAGCGGGCCGATGTAGCGACCCGGCTCGCGCCCGTCCGCGAAGTCGAACTCGAAGTGGTAGGCGAGGTCCCGCAGCTCGTCCTCGGGGAGCCGGTAGATGCGGGCGAGGGCGCGGGCCGGGCGGACGTTGACGATGCCGTGCTCGGGCGCCTCGCAGAAGTAGGGGCTGAAGCGGTCGAGCCGCACCGGCGTGACGCCCTCCGGCGGCCGCAGGTGCGCGATCCGCGGGACCAGCGCCGCCTGCTCGCGGAACCACCCCGGGTCCTCGTCGGGGAACCCGTAGAGCAGGTTCCAGTGGGGGATGATCCCGAACCGGCGGCACCAGCGGAGCAGCTGGAGGTTCTGGAGCCCGGTGCAACCCTTGCGCATGAGGCGGAGGAGCCCGCTGTGGAGGCTCTCGATCCCCGGCTGGATCTCACGGATCCCGGACTCGGCGAGCATCCGCACCTGGGCGCGCGTCAGGTTGGCCTTGGTCTCGTAGAACAGCGAGGTGCCGAGGCCGGCCTCGCGCAGCGTCGGCAGCAGCGAGCGGAAGTAGCCCATGTCGAGGATGTTGTCGGAGAAGCTGATGCCGCAGCGGGAGTAGAGGAACGGGCGGAAGCGCGCGGCCAGCTCGGCGATCTCGCGACCGGCGCGCTCCGGCGACTTGCTGCGGAAGCGCATCGTCAGGCCGTTGAGGCCGCAGAACGTGCAGTGGTGCTTCTCCCCCCACCAGCATCCGCGCGAGGTCTCGAGCGTGATGCGGCACCGCAGCGCGTCGCGGCGCGGGGACGCGGCGACCCGCTCGAAGTAGTCGCTGAAGTCCGGATACGGCAGCCGATCGAGATCGGTGACCATCGGCGGGTGCGTGAGCGGCATGCCGGTCCCCACGTCGTCGCGGCGCAGGATGCCGGCGATCGGGGCCGGCGGACGCCGGCCCGCCAGCTGGAGCGCGAGCTCCGGGAAGACGTCGTCGCCCTCGCCGGTGCAGACGAAGTCGATCCAGGGGAAGCTGCGCAGCAGGCGCGAGCCCATGACCCCCTCGCAGTTCGCCCCGCCGAAGGCGATGCGGATCTCCGGATGCGCCCGCTTCAGCAGGCGGGCGAAGGCGAGCGAGGCGGTGTTCTGCTGGAAGGTGGTCGTGAACCCGACCAGGCGGAAACGACTCCAGTCGTGCGCGGCGAGGCAATCGCGCAGGTAGCCGGGCGCCATCGCGCGGTGCGCCTCGAAGCCGGCGAGCGCGTCCAGCGTGTAGCGCTCGAGCGGGATCAGCACCTCCTCGACGTAGCCGTCGCCGTCGGGCTCGGCGCCCTCGTGGAGGCAGCCGGAGAAGATCCATTCGCCGAGCGCCGCCCCGCTGATGTCCGAGGAGTACGCGTCGTAGGCCGGGATGCCGATCCGCTCGGCGAACCCCAGGTTGAGGTGGAAGGTCCGGCAGGGGATCGAGACGGCGGCCAGCTCGGCCTGGAGCAGCGAGATCGCCAGGCACGGGGTGTGGGCGTCCCCGAACGGCAGCGTGACGAGCGCGACCTCGAACCCCTGCGGGGTCCGGGAGCCGCGCTCGTCGGGCTCGGCCGGCGAGCCGAGGTTCACGCGACTAGGAGTCCGACGGATCCTTCCGGTCGGACGGCTTGCGCGCGCGCGCCTTCATGAGCTGGTACGCCCCGAGGGTCGCGATCGCCGTTCCGGCGGCCAGCAGGCTCGGAGGGTCCATCGCCGTGATGATGATCGGCGGTCCCTGCGCCGCGGTGGCGCCGCCGTCCGCCGCGAGCGCGGGGCTGCTCAGCACCGCGATGACCGGTGCGGCCGCCGCGATCGCTCCCGCGACCAGCGGCCGGCCGGGTGTCGATGCGGGGGGCGGGGGCGGAGTGAGATCCTTGTGCGGTCCCATCATGCTGTTCCTCACTGCGTGTGGTCTCGCGGAGTCGGCGGCGTCCTGACCGGGCGGCCGGAACACCTTCATGCTGGGGGTCGCGACCGCCGTCTCGCACGGTACCTGCCTTTACCCGAACGAAACGCTAGGCCCCGGCCGGGGGGATGTCAACGAAATTCAAAGTCCGTTCCCGCCGGCCGGGTCGGGACGGCGCGGGTCGCCGCTCCCCGCGCGGGTGGCGGAGACGGTTCCTCCGCCCCCCCGGGCGGGTGTATCTTCGTGCGCGTCCTCGGGTCCCCGCGTGCGACCACACCCGCGGCGGGTGTCCCGTCCGCCGGGGCGACGGACCCGCGATCCGCGTCCCGACGGTGCCCTGGAAGCCCCGGCGCCCGCGAGCCCGACTTCCCCGCAGCCCGAACCGAATCCGGAGGTCCTCATGTCGGTACCGCGCGAGCAGGCCGTGGTCAACGGCCACGAGACGGCGACCAGCGCCGCCGTCCCCACCATCCAGTGCTACATCGGCGGCCGCTGGGTCGCCTCCGAGGCGACCCGCTTCGCCGAGGTCCGCAACCCGGCCACCGACGCGGTGCTGGCGAAGGTCCCGCTGGGCGGCGCCGGCGACGTGGACCGCGCGGTGCAGGCGGCGCTCCGGGCCTACCCGGCCTGGCGCGCGACCCCGCCGGTCCAGCGCATCAAGCCGCTGTTCAAGCTGAAGGCCCTCATGGAGGCGCACTTCGACGACCTCGCGCGGGTGTGCACGCGCGAGCACGGCAAGACGATCGAGGAGTCGCACTCCTCGGTGCGGCGCGCGATCGACAACGTGGACAACGCGCTGGCGATCCCGCAGCTCATGCAGGGCACCTCGCTCGAGGACATCGCGACCGGCATCGACTGCCACACCGTCCGCCAGCCGCTCGGGGTGTTCGCCGCCATCACGCCGTTCAACTTCCCGGTCATGGTGCCGATGTGGTTCCTCCCGTACGCGGTCGCCTGCGGGAACACGTTCATCGTCAAGCCCAGCGAACGGGTGCCGCTCTCCCAGGTGCGGCTGTTCGAGCTGATGCACGAGGCGGGCTTCCCGGACGGCGTCCTCAACCTGGTCCACGGCGCGAAGGAGTCGGTGGACGCCATCCTCGACCATCCGGGCATCGCCGGGGTCTCGTTCGTCGGCTCGTCGCCGGTCGCGCACTACGTCTACCGGCGCGGCGCCGAGAAGGGGAAGCGCGTGCAGGCGCTGGGCGGCGCCAAGAACTTCGTGGTGGTGATGCCCGACGCCGACATGGACCGGGCGGCCGCGATCTCGACCGAGTCCTGCTTCGGCTGTGCCGGCGAGCGCTGCCTTGCCAACAGCGTGGTGCTGGCGGTGGGCGACGCCTACGATCGGATCCGCGACAAGCTGGTCGCCGAGGCGAAGAAGCTCCGGGTGGGCGCGGGTGAGGAGACCGGGGTGACGATGGGGCCGCTGATCACGAAGCAGCACCGCGAGAAGGTCCTGGGCTACATCGAGAAGGGCCTCGCCGAGGGCGCGCAGCTGCTGCTCGACGGCCGCGGCTACCGGGACGCGAAGCATCCCGAGGGCTATTACCTGGGCCCGACGATCTTCGACGGGGTGACGCCCGAGATGGTCATCGGCCGCGAGGAGATCTTCGGCCCGGTGCTGTGCGTCATGCGGGCGAAGGACTTCGACGACGCGGTGGAGATCGTGCGGCGCCACGACCTCGGCAACGCGACCAGCATCTTCACGAGCAGCGGCAAGTGGGCGCGCGAGTACCGCTACCGGGTGGAGCCCAGCATGCTGGGGGTCAACATCGGGGTCGCCGCCCCGATGGCGTACTTCCCGTTCGGCGGCGCCAAGGGTTCGTTCTACGGCGATCTCAAGGCGCACGGCCGCGACGGGATCGAGTTCTACACCGACAAGAAGGTGGTCATCACGCGGTGGTTCTGACCCGGCGGGAGGGCGCGCCGCGTTGATCGGCGACGGCGGGGCCACCCCGGGGCGCCTGCTCGCGTGGGGGGAGATCGAGCGCGTGGACGCCGGGGTCCGGCGGGTGAAGCGCAGGCTGGTGGTCGGCCTCGCGGCCGGGGTCGTGGCGGGCGGTCTGCTGCTCGCGAACGGGCCCGATGTCAGCGCCGACGGGGACCGCGTGATGCTGGTCCTGGCCGGCGGCGCGCTGTTCGCGGGCACCGCGGCCGGATATCTCGCCGGCGTCGGGTACCCGGTGTGGCGGCCGGTCTATCCGTGACGTCCCGGGTGGCGCGGCCGATGCGGAGGACGGCGGGCGTCGGTGGTAGGGTCCGGCGGTCCCGGGGGCTCGGCGCCCCTGCGTCCGCCGCCCGGAGGGAGGCCACATGAGACCGGTCATCCGCAGCGTCCTCGCCGTGATCCTCGGCATGCTGGTGGCGTTCGTCCTGATCGGCGTGGTGCAGACGATCGGGATGAGGATCTACCCGCCGCCGCCGGGGATGGACCCGATGAGCCCGGAGTCCATCAAGGCGGCGATGGCGCGGGTCCCGCTCGCCGCGCTGCTGTTCGTGCTGCTCTCGTACACCGCCGGCAGCGTCGCCGGCGGCTGGGTGGCGGCCCGCATGGCCCCGACCCGCCGGATGCTGCACGCGATGCTGGTGGCGGCGCTGCTGTTCGGCGCCGGACTGATGAACCTCTTCATGATCCCCCACCCGACCTGGTTCGCGGTGGTCTCGAGCGCCCTCTACTGGCTGGGCGCCTGGAGCGGCGCCCGCGCCGCGGGGGCGGGGTCGCCACCGGCGACCCCCGCAGCGGCATGAACGCGCCGGCCCGCGCCCTGCTCGCCGTCGGCGCCGCGCTCGCCGGCCCGCT
>CAZKQE010000224.1:0-5092 GCA_964554725.1 uncultured bacterium | reverse complement strand
CCCGGCGCGCTGGCGGCGACCGGCCGCGCGGCGCTCGCGCGCGGCGAGCAGCGGCGCTGGCACTACTGGATGCCCGCCTACCCGACCACGGCGCGCGGCGAGGACCTCGAGCGGCGGGCCGGACACGACGCGGTCGTCGCCGACGCGCGCGCCGCCTGGCGCGGGTGGCTCGCGCAGGGCTCGCCGCTCGCCACGCCCGACTCGCTGGTCAACGCCGCTTGGCGCGCCGCACTCGTGACCCTCATCCAGTGCCAGGAGCGGGACGGCGGCGAGTGGGTGCCGATCGGGAACCCGTTCCAGTACCGGGACGTGTGGCTGCGCGACGCCGCCCGCGTGGTGCGGGCGCTGGCGGTGGCGGGCCACACCGACCTCGCGCGCTCGGACGCCTGGACGCTGACGCGGTTCCAGTTCCCGACCGGGGTGCTGCTCTCACAGCGCGGCCAGCTCGACGGGACCGGACAGGGCCTGTGGGCGCTGGCCCAGGCGGCCTCCCTGCCGCCGGCGCCCGAGTACGCGGCGCGCGCGCTGCCGGTGGCGCGTCGCGCGCTCGAGTGGATCGAGATCCAGCGGCTTCTCACCCGCCAGCTCGAACTGCGCCATGGCGGGCTGCTGCCCTACGCCGAACCGCGCGACAACGAGCTGGTACGCGCCCAGCTCACGGGCAACGACGCGTGGGGGATCGCCGGCTGCCGCGCGGCCGCGACCCTGGCCCGGCTCGCCGGGGACGACTCGCTGGCGCGCGCCGCCGACGCGATGGCGGCCGACTACGCGGCGGCGTTCCGCGCCGCGCTCGCCCGCAGCGGGCGCCCGGACGTCCCGCCCTCGTGGCAGGGGGTGGGCCGCGACTGGGGCAACCTCGCCGTCGGCTATCCGACCCGGGTGCTCGCGGCGCACGACCCGCGGCTCGCCGCCCTCGCGCGCCGGGTGTGGGGCCGCAGCGGCGGGGCGGGGCTCACCAGCCACGCGCCGCTCGACACGCTCCACTCCTACGTGGGCGCCGATCTCGCCCAGTGGGGACTGCTCGCCGACCGGCCCGGCGAGGCGCGCGCGTACCTCGCCGCGATGCTGGCCCACAGCAGCGCCACGTTGGGCCAGGCCGAGGTGTTCCACCGCGCCGACGCCACGTTCGGCGCCAACCTGCCGCCGCACACGACGGCGGCGGCGGCGCTGGTGGACCTGGTGCGCAACATGATCGTCTGCGACACGCGCGACACGCTCGAGCTGGCGCTCGGCGGCGACCCGGCGTGGTGGCGCGGCACGCGCTTCGAGCGCGCGATCACCCGCTTCGGCGCGATGGACGTGACGCTCGAATCGCCCGCGCCCGACCGGCGCCGCGCGCGCTGGGGCCCCGCGGGCGTCCCCGCGCGGGTGCGGGTCGCCGACGGCGAGCGCGCGCTCGAGGCGCTCACCCCGGGCGCCCGCGTGGTGGACGGCCGCTGGCTCGAGTGCCCGGCGGGGGCGCGCGAGGTGGAGTTCCGGGTGGGAGACGATGTCGCGTCAGCGCGTCCCACGGCCGGCGTGCCGGGCTCGCCTCTCGCGGCCCGGCCCCTTCCGCGCTCCGCGGACGCCACCGGAGCCGCCCGATGACCCCCGCGCGCTCCCACCGATCGGGCGCGGCACGACGGTCGCGGGGGCCGTCGTCGCGCTGGCGCCGCCGGCTGCTGGGGCTGGTCGTGGTGGGGCTCATGACCACGCTGCTCGTGTTCGTGATGCGCGGGCGCACGCCCGCGCCGGACGGCCCCGGCAGCGTGGCGGGGTTCGGCGAGGCGGCGGTCCTCGACAGCCTGCAGCGCGCCGACGCGCGGCGCGACTGGGAGGCGGCGCTCCTGTGGGCCGAGCGGCTCGGCCGCCTGCGCCCGCGCGACCCGGCGGTGCTGCTGGCGCGGGCGCGCGCGTGGAGCAACTACGCCGTGGACCAGCGCCCGCGCCGCGCCCACGTGCAGCCGGCCCTGCGCACCAGCCTCGACCGCATGGCGAGCATGCAGCGGGCGGTGGCGCTCATGGACTCGGCCGCGCGCATCGCCGGCCGGGGACCGCAGTGGCTGGACGCCGGCGAACACCTGGGCGAGCTGTACGAGACCGTGGCGCTCCCGGGCGACGCGCTCATCGTCTACGAGACGATCAAGCAGCGGATGCCCGACGAGTACGCGCCGGCGATGCGCGCGTACTGGCTGCGGGCGCTGTTCTACGACCCGGTCCACCCGGACACCATGGAGTACCACCGCGAGATGAAGTCGCTCGGTCTGCGATGACCGCCGCCCCTCCCGCGCCCGCCACCGCGCGCGGGCGCCCGGCGTGAGCATCGGGCTGCCCGGGACCGGCCCCGGGTTCGCGCGCACGCCGCCGGCCGCCGGGCCGGACGCCGGACGCTGGCGCGTCCTGGCCCTGCTCGCGCTGGCCGAGCTGCTCGGGATGTCGCTGTGGTTCGCGGCCAACGCGGTCGCCCCGCAGCTCGCGACGCGCTGGTCGCTCTCGCCCGGCGAGACCGGCTGGCTCACCGGCATCGTCCAGCTCGGCTTCGTCGCCGGCACCGCGACCGCGGCGGTGCTCAACCTGGCCGACCTCATCCCCGCGCGCCGGTACTTCGCGGTCGCGGCCCTGCTCGGGGCGGTCGCCAACGCGACGCTGGTGTGGGCGCCCGACCTGCCGGCCGCGCTCGTCTCGCGGTTCCTGGTCGGCTTCTTCCTCGCCGGCGTCTATCCGCCCGCGATGAAGATGGTGGCGACCTGGTTCCGCACCCGGCGCGGCCTCGCGATCGGCACGCTGGTCGGCGCGCTGGCGATCGGCAAGGGCACCCCGTACCTGGTGCACGCCGCGAAGGGCGCGACGCTCGACCACGTCATCCTGACCGCCTCGGCGGCCGCGGGCGTCGCCGCCCTGCTCGTCGGGATCGTCTACCGCGACGGCCCCTATCCGTTCGCGCGGCGACCGTTCGACTGGCAGCTCGTCGCCACCGTGGTGCGCCACCGCGAGACGCGGCTGGCGATCGGCGGCTATCTCGGTCACATGTGGGAGCTCTACGCGATGTGGATCTGGCTCCCGGCCTTCGTCGCGGCGAGCTTCGCTGCGCGGGCCGCCGCCGGGCACGGAGCGCCCGCTCCCGGGACCGCCGACCTCGTCGCCTTCGCCGGCATCGCCGCCGGCGGGCTCGGCTGCGTCTGGGGCGGCTGGGCCGCCGGGCGGATGGGCTACGCCCGGGTGGTGACGCTCTCGATGGCGGTCTCGGGGGCGTGCGCGGCGACGATCGGTCTCGCCTTCGGCGCCCCCGCCTGGCTGCTGGTGCCGCTCGTCCTCGTCTGGGGCTGGTTCGTGGTCGCCGACTCGGCGCAGTTCAGCGCCATGGTCGCCGACGCCGCGCCGTCGCACGCGGTGGGCACGGCGCTCACGCTCCAGACCTCGCTGGGGTTCCTGCTGACGCTCGCGACCATCCAGCTCGTTCCGGTGATGGTGGCGTGGCTCGGCTGGCCATGGGCGTTCCCGCTGCTGGCGCTCGGGCCCGCCGCGGGGATCGCCGCGATCGCGCGGCTGCCGCGCGCCGGCGTCGGCGGCCCGCCCCGCCCCTGAGGCCGCCCGGCTACGGCTCGATCGCCTCGGGCACCGCCGCACCCGGCGGCACCGGGGCGGGCTTCCGCACCGGCGTCATGAACGGCAGCAGCGCCAGCCCCACCAGCCCGAACAGGCAGTCCACCGTGAGCGTCCGCGGGTAGCCCCAGCGCTCGACCAGCCAGCCCTGCCAGTTGGCGGTGTAGCTGATGACGAAGTTCTGCATCGCCATGTAGGCGGTGAACTGGGTGGCGGCGACGCGCGGGGTGGTGATGTCCATGAACAGCGCGGCGCGGGTGCCGTAGTAGAGCCCCTGGAAGACGTTGTAGACCATGACCGTGGCCCAGAACGCGACGATCAGGGTGTCGGGCGGCACCGGCCGGTCCGACATCTGCGGCGACACCGGCAGCACCCAGCCGGCCTGCTGCATGGCCCACGCCAGGTAGAGGGTGGGCAGCGTGGTGCCGAAGATGAACAGCGCGAGCGAGCGGCGGCGCCCGAAGCGGTCCGAGATCCAGCCACCCGCGACGCAGCAGGTCGCCGAGATGACGGTGGACCACAGGTTGAGCAGTCCGACGCGCGTGTCGTCGAGCCCCAGCTCGACCGCGAGGTTGCTCTGGAGCGCGAGGCCGAGCGCGAACGCCCCGGCCGGGAGCAGCGCGTTGATCACGCCCACCCAGGCGGCGCGCGAGCCGGTGAAGGCGCGGTAGGCGTCGACCACGAACCGCAGCAGCTCGCGCCCGACCGCGCCCAGCGCCGGGCCCTGCCGCGGCGGCCGCGGCGGCCCCGCCGGCTCGCGCATCGGCCAGGCGACGAGCACGTTCACCGCCACGATGCAGGCGGCGACGAAGAAGTAGGTGTTGGGGAAGCCGATCACCGGCGCCAGGAACAGCACGCCCGAGCCGCCCACCGCCTGGCCCAGATAGGCGCCGCCGAACATCAGGCCGTTGGCGAGCCCGCGCTCGTCCTCGCGCAGGACGTTCACCGCCAGCGCGTCGATCGCCACGTCCTGCGTGGCGGCGAACGCGTTGTGGAGCAGGATGATGAGGGTGAAGAGCCGGAGCTCGGTGGTGAAGTTCACCGGCAGGGCGATCATCAGGGTGGCGACCATGAGCGCCTGCGCGACCACGATCCACAGCCGGCGGCGGCCGAAGCGGTCGGACGAGAACACGTCCACGAACGGACCGACGATCCACTTGAACGCCCACGGCAGGTAGAGCGAGCCGACGAAGGCGCCGATCTCCGCCGGGCCCAGGCCCTGGCGGCGCATCTGGGTGGCGATCGCCGTGGCGGTGAACCCGAGCGGGATGCCCTCGGTCAGATAGAGGGCGAAGAACGCGGCGAGGCGGCCGCGGCGACTGGCGAGCGGGTTCGGGAGCCGCATGGCGGCGCACACTGCGGGCGTGCGCGGGGGGTGTCAAGGACGCGGCGCCGGGCGCGGCGCGGGCCGGCCCGGCGCGTCCACCGGCGTCGCCGCTAGCGCGCCCCCGCCGGTGGCGGCCCGGGGTGCCAGTGGCCGTGCACCGGGTCCCAGTGCTGGTTGTTCTTC
>CAZKQE010000223.1:0-5164 GCA_964554725.1 uncultured bacterium | reverse complement strand
CCGGCGGGCGCGCGGGCCGCGGCGACCTGGCGCACCTCCGTCTGGCACCGGCGCCGCGGCGAGTGGACGGAGCTGGTGAGCCGCGTCGCGCCCGCGCCGGGCGCGCCCGAGCTGCGCGAGGGCGCCGCCGCCGGCCGCTTCGGGACCCCTGCCGCGACCGGCGTGGCCACGGGACGCGCCGCCGAGCGTCTCGCCGGGCGTTTCCGCCGCGCCCTCGACCGCTACGGGCGCATGCGCCTCGACCGGCAGGCGGTCGCGGTCGGGCCCGCATCGGGCGAGGTGGCGTTCGGGGATTCCGCCGCCGGCGCGCTGATCGCGGACTGGCAGCGACGGCTCGGCGTCCCGCGGCTGATCGAGGACCGGCTCCACGCGCGCGTGGCCGCGCGCGGCGGCGTGGGCTGGGTCACGGCGGACCTCGAGGTGAGCCCGCCCGACTGGGGCGGGGTCACGCTGCCGCTGCGCTGCACCGCGGTCTATCGCGAGCGCGGCGAGAGCAACTGGGGCCTGGTGCTCGTCCATCTCGCGGTGACGCCGCGCGAGGCGGCGGCGGCCCGGTGAGGCGGCGCTAGAGGCGCCCGCGCGCCCGCTCCCGGGCGGGCAGGTTCCCGAGACAGGTGGTCCACCAGCCGGTGCGGATGGTCGCGACGAACTCGGCGGGCAGCGCCTCGGCCTCCATCTCGCGGGCGAGCGCCTCGGCGTCGTACCGCACCCGGGGGAACCCGACCGTGACCGTATCCCCCAGGGCGAGCTCGGCGTAGACGACGGTCGGGGAGCCGTCGTTCGCGGGCCGGCCGATCGCGCCCGCGTTCACGACGTGGCGGCCCGAGGGCAGCGCGCGGTGCCACGGCAGCCCCGAGTGCCCGCACACGATCACCTCGGCCCGGTGGGCGTCGCACAGCCACTCGAGGAAGGCGTCCGAGCAGGCGGACTCCCACAGGAACTCGTTGACGCGGCGCGGCGAGCCGTGGCACAGGAGCACCCGCCGCCCGCCGATCGCGAGGCGGCCGTGCTCCGGCAGGTCGCGCAGCCAGCGCTTGTGCGGCGGCGAGGTGCGCGCGGCGGTGTAGTCGTAGGAGCGCTGCGCGAACGCGACGTCGTGCGGGTCGGTGTATCCGCAGGCGCAGTCGGCGCGGTCGTGCCCGATCGAGTCGTCGTAGTTGCCGCGCAGGGTCGGGACGCCGGACGCCCGCAGCCGGGCGATCGCGCGGTCCGGATGGGGACCGAACCCGCCCAGGTCGCCCAGGCACCACGCCCGCCCGACGCCGCGGGCGGCGATGTCGGCGAGCACCGCCTCGAGCGCGAGGTGGTTGCTGTAGACGCCGCCGAAGACCGCGATCCGTTCGCCCATCATCCGCCGTTCGCGCACGTCATGCCGGTGACGTAGCAGGTATGGCAGGCGCCGTGGGAGAGCGTGAACGGCCCGGTCGCCTCGGCCAGCCGGTCCCCCATGCGTCCGCCGGGCTCGTCCACCAGCAGCGGACACACGAACACGCCGCGGCTCGTCACCGCGCGGCAGCCGGCGCACTGGAGCCGCTCCGGGTCGAAGGCGGCGGGCGGCAGGCCGGCGAGCGTCTCGACGTCCAGGTAGCCGCGCGTGCGGATCGTCTCGCGGCCGAGCTGGAACATCGGCAGCAGCTTGATGCGCGGCCGCGGCACGCCGGCGGCATGCAGCATCGCCCGCGTGCGCTCGTGCAGGCGCGCGGGGTCCTCCCGGCCGGGGTCGGTCACGGTGACGATCGGCAGCAGTCCGCGCCCGGCGAGGGCGGCCAGTCCGGCGATCGTGCGCGCGAAGCTGCCCGGGCCGCGGAAGGCGTCGTGGGTCGCCGCCCGGTCGCCGTCGAGGCTGACGCGGATCTCGAGCGAGTGGCGCGTGGACGAGGCGAGCGCGACCAGCGCGTCGAGCAGGCGGGCCGTGAACAGGGTGCCGTTCGTGAGCACCGTGCAGGGGCCGTGCGCCAGGGTGTCGGCGAGGATCCCGGTCATCTCCGGGTGGAGGAAGGGCTCGCCCCCGGTGAAGTAGAACTCCCGCACGCCGAGCGGGAGCGCCTCGGCGACCCGCCCGCGCACCGCCTCGCGGCTCATCATGCCGTGGCGGTCCTCGCCGGGCCCGCACGAGACGAAGCAGTGCGTGCAGGTCAGGTTGCACAGCGTCCCGGCCACCTGGATCCACAGCGCGTCGAGGTGGAGCAGCGGCTGTTCGGGGTAGCGGGCGGCCGGTGGGGCCGGGCCGGGATGGAGGGACAAGGGGTTCTCCGGACGTTCGATGGGGCCGCGGCGGGGCCCGGGGCGGACGGACCCCTGCCGACCCTACGGCCGTCCGTGCCGGCGTGACCGGAGGAGGGCAAGACGCTTTGACTCCCCGGGCCACCGAACCTAATCTAACCTGTTCCCGGAAGGTTCACTAGCGGTGCCCGGCGGTCCCGGGGCCGCATCCACCTGTCCGGCGGGCCCGACGCCCGCCGGGGGAGCACCCGAGATGGCCACCGTTCGCGACCAGGACATCCTCCAGGCGCTGGGCACCGTCCAGGACCCCGATCTCCACCGGGACCTGGTCAGCCTCGGCATGATCGAGGACCTGGCGGTGGCGGACGGACGCGTCTCCTTCACCCTGGTGCTGACCACCGCCGCCTGCCCGCTCAAGTCCGAGATCGAGGCCGCCTGCCGGGCCGCCGTGGAGGCGGTCCCCGGGGTGCGCGAGCTGACCTTCCGCACCACCTCCCGGGTGCGCAAGCCCCGCGACCCGTCCGCCGACCGCCGGGCGCTGCCCGGGGTGGCGCAGGTGATCGCGGTCGGCGCCGGCAAGGGCGGGGTGGGCAAGTCCACGGTCGCGGCGAACCTGGCGGCCGCGCTCGCGGTGAGCGGGGCCCGGGTGGGGCTGCTCGACGCCGACATCTACGGACCCAACCTGCCGCGCATGCTGGGCGTGAACCGGCAGCCCTCGCAGCGCGACGGCAAGATCCTGCCGCTCGAGGCGTGGGGGATGCGCTTCATGTCCATGGGCCTGCTGGTCGCCCAGGGCGAGGCGGTGGTGTGGCGCGGGCCGATGCTCCACGGGGCGATCAAGAACTTCCTCCACGACGTCGACTGGGGCGAGCTCGACTACCTGCTGGTGGACCTGCCGCCCGGGACCGGCGACGTGCAGCTCTCGCTGGCGCAGCAGGCGTTCGTCGCCGGCGCGGTGATCGTGACCACGCCCTCGCTGGTGGCGATCGAGGACGCGGTCAAGGCGGTGGCGATGTTCGGCAAGCTGTCGGTGCCGGTGCTGGGCGTGATCGAGAACATGAGCTACTTCGTGTGCCCCGACTGCTCGAGCCGCCACGACATCTTCGACACCGGCGCCGGCGAGGCGCGGGCGCTGGCGATGGGGCTGCCGTTCCTGGGAGCGGTGCCGCTCCACCCCGGGGTGCGCATGTCCGGGGACCAGGGCAAGCCGGCGGTGCTCTCGCATCCCGACACCGAGTACGGCCGCGCGCTGACGCGGATCGCCGGAGAGCTCGCCCGGCGCATCTCGATCCAGACGATCGGCGCGACCCCGGGGGTGCCGGCGTCATGACCGCGCCGCGCGAGATCTACGCCGACCACGCGGCCACCACGCCGCCGGCGCCCGAGGTGGTCGAGGCGATGCGCCCGTTCCTGGGCGGGCGGTTCGGCAACGCCTCCTCGGTCCATCGCCGCGGCGAGGCCGCGCGCGAGGCGATCGAGGGCGCGCGCGCCGCGGTCGCGGGCCTGATCGGCGCCACCCCCGAGGAGATCGTCTTCACCGCCACCGGTTCGGAGGCCAACAACCTGGCGCTCCAGGGTGCGCTCGCGGCGGCGGGCGGGGTGCGCGCCGGCGCGGGCCCGCCGCGCGCGCGGCTGATCGTCTCCGCGATCGAGCACCCCTCGGTGCTGGAGACCGCGCGCGCCCTCGCCGAGGCCGGCCGGCCGCTCACCGTCGTGCCGGTGGGCCCCGACGGCCTGGTCGACCCGGAGCGCCTCGGGCGCGAGCTGGGCCCGGACGTGGCGCTGGTCTCCGTCATGCTCGCGAACAACGAGGTCGGGACGCTGCAGCCGGTGGCCGAGATCGCCCGCCTCGCCCGCGCGGCGGGGGCGCTCGTGCACTGCGACGCGGTGCAGGCGGTGGGCAAGGTCCCGGTGGAGGTCGCGGCGCTCGGGGTGGACCTGCTCTCGCTCGCCGGCCACAAGTTCCACGGCCCGGCGGGCGCGGCGGCGCTCTACGTCCGCCGTCGCGTGCGCCTGATGCCGCAGGTCCACGGCGGCCACCAGGAGCGCTCGCGGCGCGCGGGCACCGAGAACCTGGCGGCGATCGTCGGCCTCGGCGTCGCGGCGTCGCGGGCGGCGCGCGCGCTCGAGGCGGGCGCCCCGCAGCGCCACGCGGCGCTCGCGGCGCGCCTGCTCGCGGGGCTGCTCGCGCAGGTCCCGGGGACCCGCCTGCACGGCGACGCGACGCGCCGGCTGCCGGGGCTGGTGAACGTGCGCTTCGAGGGGGTGGACGGCGAGGCGGTGCTGCACGAGCTGGACCGCGCCGGGATCACCGTCTCGACCGGCTCCGCGTGCAGCGCCGCCGCGCCCGGCCCCTCGCACGTGCTGATCGCGCTGGGACTGCGTCCAGAGCACGCCCACGCGAGCGTGCGGTACTCGCTGGGTGAAGGGATCGACGAACGTGATGTGGACCGCATCGTCACGACCACCGCGGCGGTGGTCGGGCGTCTGCGGGCGCTGGGCGCGGGCGCGCCCGACGCCGCGGTGCGGACGACCGCCGCCGGCGCGTGAGCGCGCGGAGAGGAGGTTCCCGATGAGCAGTCAGGATCAGTTCCGCCTCAAGGTCGGCCTTGCCGAGATGCTGAAGGGCGGCGTCATCATGGACGTGATGACGGCCGACCAGGCGCGCATCGCCGAGGAGGCCGGGGCGGCCGCGGTGATGGCGCTCGAGCGCATCCCGGCCCGCATCCGTCGCGAGGGCGGGGTGGCGCGGATGTCGGATCCGCGGCTCATCAAGGAGATCGAGGCCGCGGTCTCGATCCCGGTGATGGCGAAGTGCCGCATCGGCCACCTGGTCGAGGCGCAGATCCTCGAGGCGCTGGGCGTGGACTTCGTGGACGAGAGCGAGGTCCTGACCCCCGCCGACGAGGAGCACCACGTCTGGAAGCACGACTTCAAGGTG
>CAZKQE010000222.1:0-5169 GCA_964554725.1 uncultured bacterium | reverse complement strand
GGGCCGGCCGGGGCACGGTGACCGCACGCCGGGCGTGGAGGTCGAGCAGGAGCGAGCGGCCGCGGGTGTCGGAGGCCAGCAGCGAGGCGAACTCGGTCGCCACGGTGCTCACGCCCTCGCCGCTCACCGCGCTCATGAACAGGACCACCCGGGTGGTCTCCCCCTCGAGCGCCGACTCGAGGCCGATCCGCAGCGCCGTCATCTCGCGCACGACGTCGTCGTCGAGCGGCAGGCTGGGGACGCTCTCGATCCGCGGGAACGGGCCGGGCGCCTCCGCCGGCAGGGCGGGGACGGCGACGGCGGCGGTGGGCGCGGCGGGCTTCGGCACCACGGCCGGCCTCGGCGCGGCCGGGTCCACGGCGGGGAACGGCAGGGCCGGGGCGCGACCCTGGGTCTTGCGCAGCGCCTCGAAGATGCGGGTCATCGTCGGACCCTCCCGGCGGACGGGCGCATGGCCTAGCGCTTCCGCTCGGCGAGGGACGCGAGCACCGGCAGCTCGGTGGCGTCCTCGACGTCGCGCGCGGTCCGCAGCCGCGTGTCGAGACCGTCGATGAAGAAGGCGAGGCCGATCCCGACCACGAGGCTGAAGGCCGGGGCGAGCGCCAGCCGCACGTAGTCGTGGGTGGCACGGACCCGGGCCGGCGTCGCCGCCGAGAGGACCACGATGTTCACCCGGCGGGAGGTCTGCTCGGTGACCCGCGCCCGGTCGCTGTCCTGGGTGAGCCCGAGCAGGCGCGCCTTGAGCACGGTGAGCTGCTGGTCGAGGTCGACCAGCCGCGCCTCCTTCGCGGGCAGCTCGGCCAGCTCGGCCTCGGCCCGCGCGATCTGGAGGTCGGCGGTCTCGAGCCGGGACCGCAGCCCCTGGACCCTCGCCTGGGCCAGCCTCAGCCCCTGCTCGACCTCGCGCTTCAGCAGGCCGCGCATCGACTCGAGCGCGGCGCGGGTGTCCACCAGCTGCGGGGCGTCCTCACGATAGCGCTCCTGCATCTGGGCGATCCGCGTCTCCTGCTGGAGGATGGACTTCTTGAGGTCCCGCAGCGCCTCCTCGTTGAGATAGCCCTCCCCGAACACCGGGATGTCGGTGTCGGGATTCTGGGCCATCGTGGCGAGGGCGCGCAGGTTGCCGGTCGCTTCGGCGAGGTCGCCGTTCGTCCGCCCGCGCTCCAGCTTCAGGCTGGCGAGCGCGCCCAGCAGCGAGCGCTGCTGCTCGCCGATGTCGACCACGTCCTGGTTCTGGGTGAAGGTCCGCCGGACGCGCTGCAGGCTGTCGATCGCGGCGTTGACCCGGCCCAGCTCGCTCTCGAAGAACGACTTCGGATAGGGCAGCGTCTCGGCGGCGGAGCGGTAGTCGACGTACGCGTTCACCACCGCGTCACACGCCTGGTAGGCGACCTCCGGGTCGCGCGCGACGTAGGAGATCTCGATCACGTTGCTCTGTCCGATGACCTGCACGCCGATGGCGCCCGCATCGATGCGGATCGGAGACGCGGTTCCCCGCCGCCGTTCGTCCAGCGCCGCCTGCGCGAGGTCGCGCAGGGACGCGCTCTTGATCACCTGGGCCTCGGTCGCCAGTTCCTCCTCCCAGCCCGCGATGCGCCGTCCGGGGCTCATCACGCTCTCCTGCTCACCCCGCTTCACCATGACCTTGCCGTACGAGGCGTAGTCGACCGGGCGCGTGAGGGTCAGGATGCCCACGGTCACGGTGACCACCGCGAACAGGCCGAGGATGACCCCCTTGCGCCGGAAGATCACGGCGAGGAAGTCCGCGAAGCCGGCCGAACGCGTGCCGGGAGCGCCGGACAACTCGGCGGGGTCGTGAGGCATCGCGGGTCCCCCTCCTACCGGACCACGAACACGCGGTCGAGGTTGAACAGCTCCCAGCCGGTGAGCGCGAAGTTCAGCATCTGGATGTTCTCGGCGAAGAAGAGCTTGGTGAACACGTTGATGTTGCCGATCGTCGAGCGCGGGACGTAGACGATGTCGAAGCGGCCGATCGGCAGGTCGGCCTCGAGCCGGCCGCGCTTGAGCGCGTCCCCGAGCCGGAGCCGCATGACCCGCACGGTGCGGCCGCCGTCGCGGTGGAAGATCAGCACGCTGTTGCTGGCCGCGTCGTCCTTGAACCCGCCGGCGCGCGCGATCGCCTGCGAGGCGGTCATGAAGGGGCCCGCCTTGAAGGACCCCGGCGACTCGACCCGGCCGAGGACGTGCACCTCGTTGCCGGCCACCTCGGTCACCTCGACGGTGACGCGCGGACGCTTGAGCTCCGCGCCGAGCATCTGGACCAGTTCCGCCTCCAGCTCCGCCACCGTGCGACCGGCGGCCACCACATCACCGACCGGGAACACCGAGATGCGGCCGTCGGGGCGGATGCGCTGCCGCCGGCCGGGTTCGGTCGAGCCCGAGGGGTCGCCCTGCGGCCCGAACACCAGCACCAGTTCGTCCCCCGGCACCAGCCGGTACTCGGGGACGCGCGACCAGTCCATGGCGCTGCTGTCCGCCATCGCGTCGTCGGCCGCGCGGGCGGGCGCGGCGAAGGACAGGGCGAGGGCGGCGATGACGACGGGCAGGATGGCGAACCGACTCACGGACGCTCCCCGGAATGGAAACGAAAGACCCCGCCTCCCTGCGCACGGGAAGCCGGGGCAGTCGGTTCCAGACCCGATCCGGCGACGAACAGGACGCAGTGGATCGCTTCAGGGGTCGATGGCCCCCGATCGGCGACCCGGGTGCGGAACCGTGAGGTGCACGGCTCCACCCGAAGCGGTACCAAGCGGCGTCTCTGCGTCCTCCCTCGGAGTCGGCGGCCACCGCAAGTGACGGTGGCGATGGGAGTTGAAGTATAGGGAGGCACCGCGGCCGCTGTCAATCGGCATCCGCGGCCGGTCGCCCGGACCGCCGGAACCCCAGTGGGTTTCGCCCGTTCCGGCCCCGGGGGGAGGCGGAACGCCCGGCCGCGCCGTCCGCCGGGGGCGGGGTCAGCCCCTGCGGGCCTCGGTCAGGACCACGCTGATCGAGCCGATGGTGACCTTGCTCTTCATCATCACCGGCATGCGCCGGTCGTCGGCCGTGAGCCAGATCACGAGCCGCCCCTGGTTCTTGAAGATGCCGGCCGCGCGCAGGATCGGCTCGATGACGACGCAGTCGAAGGTGCCGGCCGGGGTGTCCACGCGCTGGCGCCCGAGCACCCGCACCTCGATCGGCTGGCTCCGGTGGCTGGCGTGGTAGTCGAAGATGACGCTGCCGCCGATCGGCAGGGCCTGGGTGCGGGCGAAGTAGAACGAGGACAGCGCGTCCTGGCAGTGGAGCGGGATGGCGATCGCCTGGCCGTCCCGGTAGACCGCCTCCCGGCGCTCGTAGTCGAAGAGGATCTCGTTCTGCTCGCGATACCCGCCCTCGCGGCGGTTCTCGTAGAAGCGGCGGCTGAAGAAGCCGGAGGTGTCCCAGAACGACTCGATCCGGTTCTCGACCCGGTAGAAGGCGCTGAAGAACTTGTTCGACTCGGCGCGGGCCAGCAGGGTGTAGACCGGCCGCCCCTTCCAGGTGCGCACCTCGGGGATCTCGAGCGTGGCGTCGCCGGCGCTGATGATGCCGTAGCGCACCGAGAACTTGAGGAACTCCCCGGCCTGGATGGCGCCGGTGGGCGCCGGCAGCACCTCGCCGGTGCCGCTCGGCAACGTCACCGCACCGACGATGTCGGTGGTGTCGGGCGCAGGCAGGCCCTCGGGCGGGGCCCCCGGGGCGCGCAGGGCCCCCAGCATCCCGGCCAGCACGATGACCGCGGCGACGCGCCCGGGGCGCGGACCGCGGCGGACTGGCCGAATCGGGGCGGCGGGACTAGAATCTCTGGCGGTCGTCATGTCCTCGTGATGACGCAAGTCGGGTGCCGTCGCCCGAAACCTCGGTCCGGGGGGACTATGTCCGCCAGCCAATCGCCTGTCAAACCAGTGCTTGGACCCTCCGAGCGGGTGCGGGGCCTGCCGCCCTACGCCCTCGCGACGGTGCTGCAGGCCCGCGACGAGAAGCTGCGACAGGGCGTGGATGTCATCGACCTGGGCGTGGGGAACCCCGACCTGCGGCCGCCGCGACCGGTGATCGAGGCGCTGCAGGCGGCGCTCGAGGACCCGCGGGTGCAGAACCACCGCTACCCCTCCTTCAACGGCCTGCCCGAGTTCCGCGGCGCGGTCGGCGACTGGTACCGGCGCCGGTTCGGCGTCGAGCTGGACCCCGCCCGCGAGGCGCTCGCGCTGGTCGGTTCCAAGGAGGGCATCTTCAAGTTCCTGCTCGCCCACTTCGACCCCGGCGACACGCTGCTGCTGTGCACCCCCTGCTACCCGGCCTACCTGGGCCAGGCCGCGATCACGCAGCTGCGCGTGGTCGAGGTGCCGCTGCGGCCGGCGCTCGGCTGGCTGCCCGACCTGTCGGCGATCCCCGTGGAGGAGGCGCGACGGGCGAAGGCGATCGCCGTCAACTTCCCGAACAACCCGACCGCCGGGACCGAGACCGCCGCGTTCTACCAGGACCTGCTGCGGTTCGCGCGCGACCACGACCTGTTCGTGGTCTCCGACATCGCCTACTGCGACCTCTCGCTGGACCCCGCCTACCGGGCGCGCTCGTTCCTCGAGTTCGACCGCGAGCGCGAGCGGACGGTGGAGTTCCACTCGTTCTCCAAGTCCTACTCGATGCAGGGCTGGCGGGTGGGGTTCGCGGCCGGCCACGCGCCCGCCCTCGCCCGCATGCACCAGCTCAAGTCGAACACGGACTACGGGGTGTTCATGGCCATCCAGCGCGCGGCGATGGTGGCGCTGGCGGACACCGGCGGCTACTGCGCCGAGGTCTCGGCCGTCTACCGCGCGCGCCGCGACGCCTTCCTGGGCGCGATCGCGCCGCTCGGCGCGCCGGCCGCGCCGCCGCGCGCGACGATCTACGTGTGGCTGCCGATCCCCGCCCGCTACGCGACCGCGCTCGAGTTCACGCGCGACCTGCTCGAGCAGGCCGGGGTGCTGGTCGCCCCCGGCTCGGGGTTCGGCGCCGCCGGCGAGGGCTACGTGCGCGTGGCGCTGTGCGACACGGAGGAACGGCTGCGCGAGGCGGGCGCGCGCATGGCGAAGGCGGGCCTGCGCTGGTGAGCCGCCGCCGCATGGAACTGCGCATCCAGACACTGACGGCGCA
>CAZKQE010000221.1:0-5196 GCA_964554725.1 uncultured bacterium | reverse complement strand
CTCCCGCGCGCGCCGAGCGCCGCGTCGGGGTGGGTGCGCTCGAACCACGAGGCGTCCGTCTCGTCCACGATCACCGGCGGCGGCAACGCCGCCCCGAGGAACGACTCGGCGATCCGGGTGAAGTTGCGCGGCTCGTCGCTCAGGTAGAAGCGGTGCCGCACCTCGCCCCCCGGCGCCAGCTGGCCGCGCTCGCGCAGCATGCCGGCGACCGCGCGCGCGGCCTCGGCGCCCGAGTCCACCAGCCGCACGGTCGGCCCCATGAGCGAGGCGAGCAGGTCGGCGATCAGCGGATAGTGGGTGCAGCCGAGGATCAGGCTCTCGAGCCCGGCGCCGCGCAGCTCGAGCAGGTACTCCTCGGCGACCTGCCGGGTCACCGCGTGGTCGATCCAGCCCTCCTCGATCAGCGGCACGAACAGCGGACAGGCGCGCGAGAGCACCGCGGCCCCGGGCGCCTGCCGCTCGATCGCCGCCGGGTAGGCGCCGCTGCCGACCGTGCCGTAGGTGCCGATGACGCCGATGCGTCCGCGCGGGCTCGCCGCCACCGCGACCCGCGCCGCCGGCTCGATCACCCCGACCACCGGCACCTCGAGCCGCCGCGTCAGCGTCTCGAGCGCGTACGACGAGGCGGTGTTGCACGCCACCAGCACGCACTTGACGTTCTGGCGCAGCAGGAACGCCGCGATCTCGAGGCTGAAGTGGGTCACGGTGTCGCGCGACTTCGACCCGTAGGGGAGCCGCGCGGTGTCGCCGAAGTAGTGGACGGATTCGCCCGGCAGCACCCGGTAGAGCTCGCGCACGGCGGTGAGGCCGCCGAGTCCCGAGTCGAAGACGCCGATCGGGCGCGGATCGTGGGTGGCGGGCATGCGGGCAGGATGGGGCGCGCCCGCGGCGAATGCAAGGCGGGCGGGCGCGCCGACGGCCGCTACGGCCAGTCGTTCACGTCGAGCGGCTGGTCGAGCGGCAGGTGCCCGCCGAGCGAGGGGATCGGCCGTCCCCCGCACACGATCAGCACGCGCCGCACCTCGGGCAGGTTCGCGCTCAGCGTGCGCACCAGCGAGGCGATCGCCAGGTACTCGCCGCCCGAGCCGCCGCCGAACCCCTGGCGGAACGCGCGCGAGAGGTCGAGCGTGAGCAGCCCGCGGTCGTCGAGGAACACGTGGAGCGGCACGGTCCCGGCCGGCAGGGCGGCGACGCCGTTCCCGCGCGGCCCGCGGTCGAGCTCCGCCACCAGCGCGGCGACGCGTTCGTGGAGCCCGGCCGCCTCGACCACCTCGCGGGTCTCGCTGACCAGGCTGTGCCCGCCGGGGGCGGCGACGTTGCGGCGCCCGGTGCCCACGCCGGCGGCCACGTCGCCGGGGCGGGCGGCCGGCCGTGCGGGCTCCGGCGCCCGCGTCCACTGCCAGCCGGCCCAGGCGAGCGCCCCCAGCACCAGCGCGGCGATCAGCAGGCGGCGCGTCATTCGTTCCGCTGCCAGGCGGCGATGCCGTCGGCGAGCGTGGCCGCCAGGTCCCGCAGCCCCGCCTCGCCGGTCACGCGCTCGCGGTCGGCCGGGGAGGTGAGCGTCGCGCACTCGAGCACCAGGCAGGGGGCGTTCACGCCCAGCAGCGGCACCGCCAGCCGCTCCCGCAGCCGGGTCGGGCCCATGCCGCGCAGCTCGAGCGAGGAGAGCAGCGCCTCGGCGAGCGAGCGGCTCGGGACCGCGTGCCGCAGCGCGACGTCGCGCCACGGCAGCATGACCACCGGCGCCAGCCGGGCGCCGGCCTCACCGGCGGCCGCCTCCGGCGCCGCGAACGTCGCCGGCGGGGAGTAGGCGGTGACGCCGCGGGCGCGCGCGCCCGGGAGCCCGTCGAAGTGGAGCGAGAGCACGAGGTCGGCGTGGGCGCGGTTGGCGATCTCCGCGCGCTCGTCCGCCGTGAGCGCCCGGTCGTCGTCGCGCGTGAGGACCACGCGCGCCGGGAGCCGGCGCTCGAGCTCGGAGCGGAGGCGGCGCGCCAGCTCGAGCGCCAGGTCCTTCTCGACCGCGCCCCCGGCGATCACCCCCGGGTCGCCGCCGCCGTGACCGGGGTCGAGGACCACCACGCGCAGCGTGCGCGGCCCGCTCGGCCCGCGGGGGGCGAACGCCTCCGACGACGGGCCGGGCGCGTCGAACAGCTCGAGCACCAGCCGGCGCCGGTCGGGCTGCGGCACCAGCCGGAACCCGGCGGCCTCGCGCGCCACCTGCAGCTCGAACGCGGTCCCGCCCACGGCGCCGATCGTGCGCCACGAGCGCAGGAGCCCGCCCGGCGGCAGGCTCTCGGGCAGGGCGCCGGTGAACAGCCCGCCCACCCGCAGTCGGAAGTGGTCCCGCGACCGCGACGCGACCACCGCCGAGGCGGGATCGTCGGCCGGGAAGCTGATGCGGGTGATCCCCCCCTGCACGGCGACCGCCGGGGTGCCGACGCTGCCGCTCGCCGGGAGCACGACCACCCGCTCGCGCCGCGCGTCGTAGTAGAGCCGCGCGAGCGAGGAGTCCGAGGGCAGCGAGTCCACGACCGCCACCGGGATCTGGAGTTCCCCGCGGACCGAGCGCACCGGGGCGGGCAGCCACACGGTCGCCTCGTTCACCAGCACGAACGGGTTGTCGACCGTGAACGTGATGCTGTGGCGGCCGCTGCGCAGCACCAGCTTGCGCGCCTCGGGGCGCCAGAACTTCGTCGCGTCGAGCAGACGCGCCAGGTCGTTGACGGCGACGCTGGGCTCCCCCTCGACGCGGCGCACGGGGGCGCTGTCGGGGCCCTCGCCCGCCGGCAACGAGCGCCAGTCGGCGAGCGCCGCCGGGACCAGCGCCGCGGCCGCCAGCGCCAGCGCCGCCACGGCCCGGCGCCGTCCGCGGGTCACCGCCGGGGCGGGCCTCACGCGCCGCGCTCCCCGGCGCGCTGCGCGCGGGCGATCTCGCGGCGGGCGTCCCGCTCGGCGATCGCGTGGCGCTTGTCGTGCGTCTTCTTGCCCTTGCCGACGCCGAGCAGCAGCTTCGCGTACCCGCGCGAGAAGTAGAGCTTGAGCGGCACCAGGGTCTGCCCCTTCTGCGTCACCGCCCGCTCGAGCTTGGCGATCTCGGCGCGGTGCAGGAGCAGCTTGCGCCGCCGCGTGGGCTCCAGGTTCCAGCGGTTGCCCTGCTCGTAGGGCGGGATGTGGAGCTGCATCACCCAGGCCTCGCCGTGCTCGACCGTGGCGTAGGCCTCGGCGAGGCTGGCCTTGCCGTGGCGCAGGCTCTTCACCTCGGTGCCCGCCAGCACCAGCCCCGCCTCCACGGTGTCGAGGATGAGGTAGTCATGGCTCGCCCGACGGTTCTGTGCGATCAGGCGGTCGGGGTCGTCGGGTTCACGGGCCATGGGTCGCTGGGTTCTCGTGCCCCCGGGATGCCGTCGTGACGGGCCGGGCGGGGGCGGCGCCCCGGGCCGCGATCAGGACGGATGGTGCGGAAGGGGGGATTTGAACCCCCACACCCTTGCGGGCGCTAGACCCTGAATCTAGTGCGTCTGCCAGTTCCGCCACTTCCGCACGAAGCCGGGCGCGGACTATACGGGGGAGGTCGCCGGGGCGTCAACGGGGCGGGCCCGGAGGGCCGGGGGCCGGGACCGGGTCGCTCAGCGCACGCGCACCGGCGGGCCCGGGAAGCGGAAGGCGAAGTTGTTGCTGTAGTCGCGGGTCCCGGGCACCCCGTGGACGACCGGGTCGAACTCCTTGAGGGAGCGCAGCCCGCGGCGCGAGAAGAACGCCCCCTGGTACCCGATCCCCTCGAGGAAGGCGAACACGTCGCGCCAGTCCTGCTGGCGGTGATGGCGATCCTCGCACTCGAACAGCAGCACCGGCCGGTGCCGGCGCAGCATGCGCTCGGCGCCGCGGAACACCTCGTACTCGTGGCCCTCGACGTCGCACTTGATCAGCTTCACCGGCGTGTCGGGGCCGAAGAACTCGTCGAGGGTCGTCACCCCGACCAGGTAGAGGATGTGCGGGCTGTCGAGGTGGCCGGACTCCAGGGTCGCCCCCTGGGTGGCGCTCCCCTGCGGCACCGCCAGCGTCATCTCTCCGCGCCGCGACGAGAGCGCCAGATTGACGACCTCGAGGTGCGGGAGCGGGACCGCGGTCTTCATCCGGGTCAGGTAGGCGGCGAGCGGCTGCTGGGGCTCGAAGCAGACCACGCGTCCGTGCGGCGCGACCGCCTGGTTCATCCAGTAGGCGTAGGCGCCCTTGTGCGCGCCGACGTCCACCGCGATGTCGCCGGGCTCCAGGTGCCGGCGCATGAAGCGGATCTCGAGCCGGTCGAGGAACAGGCGGTACCGCCAGGCGCGGTACGCCATGCGGAGCGCTTCGCGGATGATCATGAGGTTGCCCCCCGGCGCCGACGTCCGCTCCGAGTGCTGCCGCTCAGCTCCGCGACCTCTTTCGCTGCATGACCTTCTCGGCCGCCGCGACGATGTCCTTCGCGCGCAGGCCGAACGCGTCCATCAGCTCGGCGGGCTTGCCCGACTGCCCGAACCGGTCGTGCACCGCGACCAGCTCCATCGGCACCGGGCAGCTCTGGACGACCACCTCGGAGACCGCGCCGCCGAGGCCGCCGTGCACCTGGTGCTCCTCGGCGGTGACGATGGCGCCGGTCTCGCGCGCGCAGCGCTCGATCAGGGCGCGGTCGAGCGGCTTCGGCGTGTGGAGGTCCACGACCCGCGCGGCGATCCCCTTCGTCGCCAGCGTCTCGCGGGCGCGCAGCGCCTCGTACACCATGACGCCGCAGGCGATGATCGAGAGGTCGCCGCCCTCGGCGAACACCTCGCCGCGGCCGAAGGTGAACGGGGTGCCCTGGTCCGTGACGACCGGGACGTCCTCGCGACCGAAGCGGAGGTAGACCGGCCCCGGATGCTTCGCCGCCGCGACCGTCGCCTTGTAGGTCTCCCAGTAGTCGCACGGCACGACGATGCTCATGTTGGGGATCGAGCGGACGATGCTGATCTCCTCCATCGCCTGATGGGTCGCGCCGTCGGGGCCGACCGAGATCCCGCCGTGGGCGCCGCCGATCTTCACGTTCAGGTTCGTGTAGGCGACCGTCACGCGCATCTGGTCGGCGGAGCGGCACGAGGCGAACGCCCCGTAGGTGGCGAGGAACGGGATCTTGCCCATCGCCGCGAGCCCGGCGGCGACGCACATCATGTTCTGCTCGGC
>CAZKQE010000220.1:0-5256 GCA_964554725.1 uncultured bacterium | reverse complement strand
CACCCGGCGAGCCCGTGGGGCAGGCCCGCGAGCCCGTGCGCGGCGAGGATGCCGCCCATGAGCAGCAGGTAGCCCTCGAGTTCGCCGCCCGCCCGCACCCGGCGCAGCGTGGTGACGATGCCGAAGGCCGCGGCGGCGAGGGCGGCGGCCGACATCGCGACCAGCAGCCGGGAGAGGAGAGGTCGCGGGGGGCGGACCGCCAGGCACGCCCAGCTCACCGCGCTGTACGCCACGAGCGCCGCCGCGACGGCGCGCCACATCGGCACCCGCGCCGGGTCGTGCGCCGGCAGCACGAACGTCGTGACCTGGAGCAGCCACGCCGCCACCGCGGCCGTCGCCAGCGATGCCGGCGCCAGCGGCGCGCGCGCGAGGCGCGGGTTCATGCCGACCGCGGGCCGGCGGGGGCGAGCAGGGGCGCGGCCGGGCGCGTGCCGGGGCCCGCGGGCAGGCCGCCGAATCGCCGCTCGCGCCCGCGGAACTCGCGCAGTGCTGCCGCCAGATCGGCGGCGCTGAACTCGGGCCACGGGCGCGGCACGAACACCAGCTCGGCGAACGCCAGCTCCCAGAGCAGGAAGTCGCTCAGGCGCTGCTCGCCGCCCGCGCGTACCAGCAGGTCCACGGGCGGGGCGGCGGCGCCGCCCGCGGCCGCGGCCAGCAGCCGCTCGAACCCCCGTGCGGTGAGGCGCGCGGCGGCGCGCGCCCGGCGGGCGGCGCGCAGGATGGTCTCGCGGGCGGAGTAGTCGAGCGCGAGCCGGAGGTGGAGCGAGCGCCCGCCGGCGGTCGTCCGCTCGCCGGCGGCGATCGCCGCGCGCAACGGCGCCGGCAGCCGGTCGCGGCGGCCGATCACGCTCAGCCGCACGCCGCGTTCGCGGCAGGCGTCGGTCTGCGAGCGCAGATACTCCTCGAGCAGGCCGAGCAGACCCCGCACCTCGTCGGGCGGGCGGCGCCAGTTGGCGGCCGAGAAGGCGTAGAGCGTGAGCGTCCCCACGCCGAGGCCGGGGGCCGCCTCGACCACGCGGCGCACCACATCGACGCCGGCGCGGTGGCCGGCGCCGCGCGGGAGCCCCCGTTCGGTGGCCCAGCGGCCGTTCCCGTCCATGATGACGGCGACGTGGAGCCGGGGGGCCGGGGTCCGGGCGACCGGCGTCACGGGCAAAGTCCTTCGCATCACAAAGCACCTCCACGAAGAAAAGCGGGCCGCCTCAGCGCTCGCGCGTCGCCCGGATCAGGGCCTCCATGTGGTCCAGGTAGCGCTCGAGCGCGCGACGGCCGGCCGGGGTCAGGCGGTACTCGGAGCGCGGCACGCGGCCGTCGAACGACTTGGCGCAGGCGATGTAGCCGGCCTCCTCGAGCCGGCGCGCGTGGACGCTCAGGTTGCCGTCCGAGGTCTTCAGCAGCCCCTTGAGCTCGTTGAACGTGAGCGACTCGTTCACCGCCAGCGCGCTGGCGATGCCGAGCCGGACCCGTTCGTGGATGATGCGGTCGAGGTCGGGGGTGCCGGGCACCGGGTAGGTCACGTTCACGTCGCGCGGCCCGCCGCCGGCGGCGCGCGGCCGCGGCGGCCCCTCGTGTCGCTGTGCCCCGCCCCTAGCCACCGTGCTGCCTCGCGATCAGGGTGCCGAACACCAGGTGGAGCCCGCCGAACCCGGCGGCCAGGTACGCGTCCCCCCAGGCGACCGGGCTGAACAGCGCCGCCGCTCCGAGCAGCACGAAGGCGATCCCCATCGCCGGCACGATCCTCACCGAGAACGCCCCGGCGGTGGCGATCCCGACGCCGTAGAGGAGCAGCCACACCGCGGCCAGCCGCCCCGCCCCCGGGGCGTCCATGAAGGCGACGCTGAGCAGGGCGCCCACCACCATCGGCACCGCGAACGAGAACACGAACTTGCGCCCCGGGCCGTTGAGCAGCGGGACCCGCGCCGCGCGCGCCTTGTGCGCCGAGGCCCACAGGCTCACCGCCAGCGCCAGCAGCGCCTCGGTGAGCCAGGTGCCGAGCCACGCGTGCGGCGTCGGCTGTCGTGACGCCAGGAACGCCGCCGCGAGGGCGGTGACGCCGGTCACCACCAGCCCGCCGCCCGAGATCGCGGTGAACGCTCCCGCGCGCTCCATGGCGCTGCGGATGTAGCGCAGGTCGGCGATCGCCTGGCCGTGGAGCGGCAGCGGCTCCCCGCGCGGGTGGGGCTGTGGGGACGGCACCGTCATGCCCCCATGAGACCCCCGCCGGCTGGATTCGTCAAGTACTTTGTGATGCAAAGTCAGTCCCGGCTCCCGGACGGCCCCGCGGGTCCGGGGCGGGGGTCCAACCTTCCCCGCGCCCCGTCCGTCAGAAGGGATGGACGGGAGGGCCGTCGCGACCTATCGTCGCCCGGGTGGCCCTCCGGGCCCCGCCGCGCAGCCGACCGCCGCCAGGAGCCGAACGATGCGGAATCCCCGAGTCCCGATCCCGCTGCGCCGGCTGGGCCTGCTCGGCGGCGTCCCGCTGCTGGCCCTCGCCCTCGAGGCCGGCGATGTCCGCGCGCGCGAGCCCGACAGCGTCTCCGCCTGCGGCACCACCGCCCCGGTCCACGGCGTCCCCGCCGCGCCGAAGGCGCTGACCCCGGCGCGCGCGACCCCGCCGCCGGCGGCCGAGTCGAGACCGGCGCCCGACGCGATCCGCACCGAGAAGCGCGCCGGTCGCCCGGCGCCCCCATCGCGGGTGCGTCGCGGAGAGCAGCGCCGCGGCGGCGTCGGCATGCTGTTCGGCATCACCTTCGCCTGACCGGGGCCGGCCGGCGTCCCGCGACCAGCGGGCCCACCCCGCCCGCGGCCGCTCCCGTGACCCCGGGCCGCCGCCGCGACCGTCCCCGCCGGCTCAGTCGAGCCGGAAGCGGAACGGGATCGCCGTCCAGCACGCGACCGGGTGGCCGTTGGCGAGCCCGGGCGTGAACAGCCACTGTCGGGCGGCCGTCAGCGCCGCCTCGTTCAGCATCGGCACCTGGTCGCGCTCGGCCAGCACCGCGTCCAGCACGCGCCCATCCCTGCCGACCAGCACGTGGACGGTGACCCGCCCCTCGACGCCGGCGCGCAGCGCGATCTCCGGGTACTCGGGGCGCACCTCGCGCCGCGGGCTCGGGATGGACTCGACGTAGACGTAGTCGCCGCGGGCGGGCAGCGTCTCGAACGCGGCGCCGGTGGCCCCGCCCTCCGACGCCGGCCCCGCACCGCTCGCCGCACCCGCATCCTCGACCCGCGGTCCGACCGGCGCCGTCGCGTCGAGCGCGGGCGCGACCGCGTCCCGCACCGGGACCGGAGTCGCCTCCGCCGGCACGACCGGCGCCGATGCGCGCTCGACCGGCGGCCGGACCGGGGCCCGCGGGAGCAGCGGCCGCGACGCCTCCCACGACTCGATCTCGAACACGAACTCACGCGGCGGGTCGGCGGACCGCGGCAGGAGCGCGAGCACACCCGCGGTCACGGCGCCGGCGGCGAGCGCCAGGGCGGAGGCGAGGAGCAGCGCGCGCAGCAGGGCGCCGCGGTGGGACTCGAGCAGCTCGGGCGCCCCGTAGGGCATGAACTCGAACAGCGGGACGGCGCGTCGCATCGGCGGATCTCCCATGGGAGCCGCCCGATCCGCGAACGGGAGGATCATCCTCCCGCGCCCGGGCCCTGTCCACTCCCGAACGTGGATACGCCCCGGCCGGGGGCGGCATTCCCGCCCGGCCGGGGCGCCCGGGATCGGCCGGGCGCCCGCACGGCGGCGCCCCGGCCGGCTCCCGTCAGGTCTGCGTCTTCTTCGCCGGCGCCGCCTGCAGGACGAGCGGCTTCATCTTCGTGTGGCAGAACCGGCTGTCCACGGTGATCACCCACTCCCCCTCGCTCGGGAGCGCGACCGCGGCCTGATAGTGGTGCGCGGCCTTCCCCTTGACGGAGGAGAGCGTGATCACCTGCTCGCCGCACACCGCCTTCACGGTGGGCTCGAGCGAGCGGTGCTTCGCCATCGGCCACTCCGGCGTGACCGTGAACGCGAGCTCGAAGCTCTGCCCGGCGACCGCCGCCTTCGGGGCCTTGAGGATGACGACCGAAGCCTGGCCGCCGGCGAGGGCGGCGCCGGCCAGCAGGCCGGAGAGGACGAGTGCTGCGACCGCGGTGCTCACGAGTCTCATGGCGTGCCTCCTGTGCGCCGTCGCGACCGACCCCGTCCGGGGCGGCGCGGGCGCCGGGTTCCGTTCCACCCCGGCGGCGCACGGAGCGAGGCCGTCGCGGGTGTCACCGGGAACGACGCGGAGGCGGCCGGCACCGTTAACCGGCTCCGCGGGCCGGATCAGCTCGGCCCGGCGGCGGAGGGTCCGGGCTCGGGCCACGCGCGCCGCCACATGCGCCACCAGCCGGTGTCGCCGAAGCCGAGCTCGTCCCACCAGCGGTCGAGCATCGCGCGGTCGCCCGCCCGCGCACCCTCGCGCGTGACCCCGGCGGGGGGCGGCGCCAGCTCGGCGAGCCGGGCGACCACCGCCTCGCGCTCGGCCCCGTCCGTGCGCGTGATCAGGTGCCAGAGCGTGAACGCGTCCTCGCGCCGCGCCTCGGCGAGGACGGTGGCGAGCCGCGCGGCGCGGGTGGGGTCGCCGGCCCCCGCGACGTCGAGCAGCACCAGCGCGTTCTTGAACCCGTGCCGCGCGTCGGTGAAGTAGGGTGTCCCGGGCCCCACGCCGGGCCGGGTCGCGCAGCGCGCGCCGGCCGGGATGAACGACTCCCGCCCGTCGCGCTCGAAGCTCACCCAGCCCGCGATCACGGTGACCAGTGCGGCCCCCCGGGCGTCCACCTCGAGGGTGTAGGCGCAGCCGAGGTCCACCGCGCGCGCCGACGGTGTCTCGACCACGAACTGGCGCGGCGGCGCCACGATCACCGCCATCACCGTGCCGACCTCGAGCTCGAGCCGCTGCCGGCGTTCGCCCGCCTCGAGCAGGCGGAGCCGGGTGCGGGGCTCGACGATCACCTCGCCGATCTCGCCCACGGTGACCCGGGCGCGCGACGCGCCGTCGGTGAGCAGCCACTCGCCGACCGCGAGCCGGCCGTCCCCGGCGAGCGCCCGCGTCCCGACGCTCGGCGCCCCGGCGAGGCGTGCCACCGGCCAGGCGGGCGTCCGCAGCGTCACCAGCACGATCGCGCCGGCGGCGAGCAGCAGCAGCGCCGCGGCCGCCGCGGCCCAGGCGCGTGTCGGGACGCCGAGCCGCGGCCGGTCGTGGGGCAGCGCCGGCCGCTCCCACGGCCACACGAACCCGG
>CAZKQE010000219.1:0-5266 GCA_964554725.1 uncultured bacterium | reverse complement strand
CCGGCGGTCGGGACGTAGCGCTGCGCGGCCGCGAGCACGAACGGCATGTAGGGCATCAGCGGCGTGACGATGTTCGTCGAGGAGTCGCCGACGCGGAACACCGCCTGCGTGGCCTCGGGCGTGAACCCCAGCAGCGTGAACATGGGCACGAAGATCGGCGCCAGGATGGCCCACTTCGCCGACGCCGAGGTGATCAGCAGGTTGAGCGCGGCGGCGAACACCACGAATCCCGCGAGCAGGGCACCCTGCTCGAGACCGATCGCCTGGAGCGCCTTCGCGCCCGAGATGGCGACGATGCTGCCGAGGTTCGACCAGGCGAAGTAGCTCACGAACTGGGCGGCGCAGAAGGCGAGCACGATGTATCCGGCCATCCCGGCCATCGCGTCGCTGGTCATCTTCATCACCTCGTGATCGCTGCGAATGCTCCCCGCCGCCAGCCCGTAGGCCAGGCCCGGCAGGAAGAAGACCAGCAGGATCAGCGTCACCATGCTGTCGAAGAACGGCTTCAGGCTCTCGAGCGTGGTGGCGCCCTCGGCGCGCAGCGGCCCCCAGCCGGGCATCACCAGGGCGACGATCGCCAGCGCCGTGAGCAGCGCCGCCAGGCCCGCGGCCCGCAGGCCGCGGGATTCGGCCGCCGTGAGCGGCGCATGCCCGTGTCCGCCCTCCGAGGTCCACGGGCCGAGGCGCGGCTCGACGATCCGGTCGGTCACCCAGGTGCCGAGCACCATGAGGAACGGCGTGGACACGATCATGAACCAGTAATTGCCGAGGATGTGGACCTGGTAGCCGGGGATCAGCCGTGCGGCGTCCACCGCCTCCTGGGTGAAGCCGACCAGCAGCACGTCGAGCGTGCTCGGCAGCAGGTTGGCGCTGAACCCGCCCGCGACGCCGGCGTAGGCGGCGGCGATCCCGGCGAGCGGGTGCCGTCCGGCGGCGGCGAACAGCATCGCGCCGAGCGGGGGCAGGACGATGATGCCGGCGTCGGCCGCCTGGTTGGCGTTGATCCCGGCGAACACCACGGCGGCGGTGAGGAGCGAGCGGGGCATCGCCAGCACGAACGCGCGCATCGCCACCCGGATGAGACCGGTCGCCTCGGCGACCCCGATCCCGAGCATCGCCACCAGCACGGTGCCGAGCGGGGCGAAGCCGGTGAAGTTGCGCACCGCCTCGGTGAGCATGCGGCGGATGCCCTCGCGCGAGAGCAGGTTCACCACCGTGATCGGCGAGCCGTCCTTCGGGTGGAGCGCGGTGACGCCGAGCGCGGAGGTGACCGCCGAGGCGACGACGACCAGGGCCGCCATGACGAGGAACAGCGTCGCGGGGTTGGGCAGCGCGTTCCCCGCGCGCTCGAGGGCGTCGAGCGCGCGTCCGAGCAGGGGGCGTCGCGTGGGCGTGGCGTCCGGCGACCGCGGGCCCTGGCGCATGGGGCGGGACTCTACCCCACCGGGGCGGGGCGGTTCACGGCTTTCCTCGCGGCCGCCCCGCTCACGGCACCAGCGCCACCTTGAGGCAGCCGTCGCGCTTCGCGTCGAACCGGGCGTAGGCGGCCGCCCCGTCGGCGAGCGGCATGCGGTGCGTGACGAGCGCGGCCAGCTCGCCGGCGCGCCGGCGCACGAGCGGCAGCAGCTCCGGCATCAGGCTGCGCGCGGGACAGCGGCCGATGCGCCAGGTGAGGTTGCGGTCGTAGGCCTCGACCGGCGAGAACGGGAGCGTCGCCTCGTGGTGGACCCCGACCACCGACACCGTCCCGCCGGGACGCACCAGGTCGAAGGCGAGCCGGCCCGCCGTCGGGCTGCCGACGGCTTCCAGCACGGCGTCGGCCCCGCGGCCCTCGGTGGCCGCGCGCACGGTCGCGACCGGGTCGGCGCTCCGCGCGTCCACCGGGGTCGCGCCGAGCCCGGCCGCGCGTGCGAGCCGCTCCGGGACCGTGTCCACCGCGAACACCCGTGCGGCGCCCCGCTCCCCGGCGGCGAGCGCCGCCATCAGCCCCACCGGGCCGCAGCCGACGACCACCGCCACGTCCCCGGCGGCGAGCTCGGCACGGCGTGCGCAGTAGACCCCGGTCGGGAGCACGTCGCAGAGCAGCAGCGCCTCGCCGAGGCCGACGTCGTCCGGCAGCGGGAACAGGGTGCCGTCGGCGAGCGGGACCCGCACCAGCGGCGCCTGTCCGCCGTGCAGGCCGACCCCCTCCTGCACCCAGCCGAACAGCTGCCCGGAGACGCAGCGGGCGCTCAGGCCGGTCGCGCAGTAGCGGCAGGCGCCGCAGCTGGTCGTGAACGGGCAGGCGACCCGGTCGCCGGGGGCGAGCGCGCGCACCGCGTCCCCGACCCGCAGCACCCGGCCGACGAACTCGTGGCCCATCACCGTGCCCGGATCGAGGCCGCGCTCGCGGCCGTGCAGGACGTGGAGGTCGGAGCCGCACACGCCGGCCAGCTCGACGGCGACGATCGCGTCGCGCGGGTCGAGGATCTCCGGGTCCGGCGCCTCGGTCCACCGCACGTCGCCGACGCCCTGGAACGTCAGCGCCTTCACCGGCATCCCGTCCGCGGGCGCCGCCGGGGCTCAGGCGGTGCCGGTGGCACCCGACCTGCGGATGAGCAGCAGGGTGATGTCGTCGGTGCGGGGCTCGCCGGCGAGGAACTCGTCCACGCGCTCGAGCAGCCGTCGTCGCAGCGTCGGGAGGTCGGGGGCGCCCGCCTCCTCGCGGAGCGCGCTGCGCAGGCGCTCGACCTCGTACAGTTCCTCGCCGCGCTGCGCCTCGGGGATGCCGTCGGTGAACAGCGCCAGCACCTCGCCGGGCGCCAGCTCCACGGTCACGGTGCCGTACGGGAACCCGGCCAGGACGCCGAACGGCACCGCGTTGCTCTCCAGCTCGCGCAGCGCCCCGTCGCGGATCAGGATCGGCCACGGGTGCCCGGCGTTCACGTAGCGCAGCGTGCCGGTCGCCGGGTCGAGGCAGCCGACGAATCCGGTGATGAAGCGGTCGCGGTGGTCCGATCGGCTCACCATGTCGCCGAGCCGGCGCGCCAGCTCGCCGGGGTCGGGGCAGGAGTCGTAGAGGACGCGGGCGGAGGCGAGGAACGACGACATCTGGAGGGCCGCGCCCATCCCCTTGCCGGTCACGTCGCCGACCAGGAAGACGAGCTGCCCGTCCCCGCGCAGGTGGAAGTCGTAGAGATCGCCCCCCACCTCGTTGCAGCTCTCGAGGAACGCCTCGAACTCGTAGCCGGGGATGCTCGGGGCTCCCGACGGCAGCATGCCCATCTGGATGCGGGTCGCGTTCTCCAGCTCCTGCAGCATGCGGTCGCGCTCACGGTCGGCTTCGAGCAGGCGCGCGTTCGTGATCTTGACCGCCGCCATGTTGGCGAGCAGCGTCAGCAGCTCGAGCTGGTCCTCGTCGAATCGGAGCGTGAGGTCGTGGCTGTCCACGTAGAGGATGCCGAGCACCTTCTCGTTGTCGAACAGCGGCACCGCCATCGCGGAGTGGACCGACTGGGCGACGATGCTCTGCTGGTTCTGGAAGCGGGGGTCGGTCGCGGCGTCGCGCGTCAGCACCGACGAGCACTCGTCGAGCACCTTGCGCATGATCGAGGTGGACAGCACCAGCGCCGAGTCGGCGCGGCCACCCTTCGCGCGCGCGGCGATCTGCACGGGCTCGCCGCCGCCGCCGGGGTCGAGCAGCAGCACGTAGCGCGAGGCCGGGACCGCGCGCTCGACGAACTGCAGCAGCTCGTCGCAGGTCTCCCGGAGCGGCCGCGGCATCACGAGCTGCTGGCTGGCCTCCGCGAGCAGGCTCACGAGCCGCGCGGAGTCCTTGCCGGTCTGCACACGGCGCTCGAGGATGTTGTTCGCCCGCAGCCGGAGCGTGGTGCCGGCGATCGTCTGCTCGTTGAGTCGCAGGCGCGGGCGGGCCTCGTCGCCGCCGACCAGCAGGGTGACGTGGCCGACCTCGATCTGGTCGCCGGCCTCGAGCAGGGTCGCTTCCCGGGCGTCGCGGCCGTTCACCCGCGTCCCGTTCCGGCTGCCGAGGTCGCGCAGGTAGTACTGTCCGGCGCGCAGCACGATCTCGGCGTGGTCCTTGGACACGGTGCCGTCGGGGATGTGGATCGCGTTCCGCGACGAGCGCCCGACGCCGAGCGGCGATCCCTCGAGCGGCCACGAGCACTGTTTCTCTCCGACCAGCCCGGTCAGCACGAGCGCCATGACGTTCTCCCGATGCGGTGGGCGACGAATCTAGCACAGCCGCGGCGGCCCCCGGGGCCGCTCTGCTAGGCTGCGGCGCGCATGGACCCGCTCCGCTTCACGACCGTCGCCCACGCCACCCATCGGCTGTGCAACCCGGTGGATCCCGTCCTCCTCGCCGGGGTGCTGGACGGCCTCGGGCTCGCCGCCGGCGCGCGGGCGCTCGACATCGGCTGCGGCAAGGCGTCGCTGCTGGTGGACCTCGCCGCGCGCCACGGGGTGCTCGGCGTGGGCGTGGACGTCAATCCGGCCTTCCTCGGCGAGGGTCGGGCGATGGCCGCGGCCGCGGGGGTCGCGGCTTCGGTCGCGCTGGTCGAGCGGAAGGCCTCCGACTTCGCCGCACCCGGCGGGGCGTTCGATCTCGGCGTCTGCCTCGGCTCGACGCACGCGCTGGGCGGGTACGCCGCGACGTTGCGCGCGCTGGCGGGCTGGGTGCGGCCGGGCGGGCGGGTGCTGGTGGGGCAGGGGTACTGGAAGCGGCCGCCGGACGCCGCCTACCTCGCCCGTCTCGGCGCCCGCCCGGAGGAGATGACGGACCACGAGGGGAACATCGCCGCCGGGACCGCGGCCGGCCTGGAACCCGCCGGCGCGTGGGCCAGCACGCTCGCCGACTGGGACCGGTACGAGGACCGTTACGCGGCGACCGTGGAGCGCTTCGTCGCCGAACACCCGTCCGACCCGGACGCAGCGGCGATGCGGGAACGCATCGCGCGCTGGCGCGAGACCTATCTCCGCTGGGGGCGCGAGACGCTGGGGTTCGGCGTCTACCTGTTCCGGCGTCCCTAGGGGGCGGGCGGCTCCGGCGAGCCCACCGCCGCCCCGGCGTCCGCCTCCCACTCGCGCAGCAGGGCCGGCGCCTCGTCGACGAACGAGAGATGGCGCGGGACCCAGCCGAGCTCGCGGCGGGCGCGGGCGGCGGTGAACTGCTGGTCCATCCGCAGCGCGGCCGCGGCCGCGTCGGGTGCGGCGCCCGGGCCGCCCCGGTCGCCGGGCGCGGCGCGCGCCCCGGTCGCCGCGGCGACCG
>CAZKQE010000218.1:4640-5284 GCA_964554725.1 uncultured bacterium | reverse complement strand
ACGGTGTCCGAGCAGCCCTCGACCTCCTCGCGCCGGAACAGCAGCCGCACCGGGTGGCCGGCGCGCACCTCGATCCGCGCCGGCTCGTAGCCGCCGCGCACGGTGATCCGCACCACCTGGGGCCCCGCGGTCCCGTCCGCCGCGGCGGCCGGGGTCGCGACCACCGCGCGGCGCGGGGCGAAGAAGTAGAGATTGACGGCCACGGCGAGCACCAGGCCGCCGACGGTGACGGCGATCGCCGCCGGGTCCATCACTGGAACCTCCGCAGGCGCAGGGACGAGAGCACGACCGAGACGCTCGAGAGCGCCATCGCGAGCGAGGCCAGCATCGGGTTCAGCGTCCCCTCCCAGCCGAGCAGCGGACCGACCGGCCCCCCCGGACGCAGGAGCAGGTGGAGCGCGCCGGCCGCGATCGGGATGCCGAGCACGTTGTAGACGAACGCCCAGAACAGGTTCTGGCGGATCACCTGGAGCGTGCGACGCGCGAGCCGCAGCGCGAGCGGCACGCCGGCCAGGTCGCCGCGCACCAGGGTGATGTCGCTCGCCTCCATCGCGATCTCGGTGCCGCCCCCCATCGCCACGCCGAGGTCGGCACGCGCCAGCGCCGGCGCGTCGTTGATGCCGTCGCCCACCATCGCCACCTTG
>CAZKQE010000218.1:0-4630 GCA_964554725.1 uncultured bacterium | reverse complement strand
TTGCGCCCGCGCGCCTGCAGTTCGGCGATCACCTCGCTCTTGCCGCCCGGGAGCACCTCGGCGCGCACGTGCTCGGCCGCGATCCCGGCGTCGCGGGCGAGCGCGCGGGCCGCGCGCGCGTTGTCGCCGGTCACGAGCCAGGTCTCGAGCCCGGCCTCGTGGAGGATCGCCACGGTCTCCTCGGCGTCCGGCTTGAGCCCGTCGAGCACGCCGAGCAGCCCGAGCACGCGGCCGTCCTCGGCCACCGTCACCACGGTGCGGCCGGCGGCCTCGAGCCGCTCGCGCTCGGCCGCGAACGCATCGTCCCCGACCCCCTCGCGGGCGAGCAGCGCCGCGGTGCCGATCACCACCGGGCGCCCCTCGACGCGCGCGACCAGCCCGCCCCCCGGGACCGCGGCGACCCCGCTCGCCGACGCCAGCGCGAGCCCGCGCACGCGGGCGCCGGTCACGATCGCGGCCGCCAGCGGGTGCTCGCTGCTCTGCTCGACCGCCGCCGCCACCCGCACCAGCCGTGTGGCGTCCACCCCCGGCGCCGGCAGCACGTCCACCAGGGTCGGCGCGCCGCGCGAGAGCGTGCCCGTCTTGTCGAAGACCACCGTGTCGATCCCGTCCGCCGCCTGCAGGGCGTCGCCGCCGCGGATCAGCACCCCCAGCTCGGCCCCGCGCCCGGTCCCCACCATGAGCGCGGTCGGCGTCGCCAGCCCGAGCGCGCACGGGCAGGCGATGATGAGCACCGCCACCGCGGCGAGCAGCGCGCGCGCGAGCCGCGGCTCCGGCCCGAAGTCGAACCACAGCACGAAGGCGGCGATCGCGATCGTGAGGACCACCGGCACGAACACCGCGGCGATGCGGTCGGCGAGCCGTGCGACCGCCGCCTTGCTCGCCTGCGCCTCCTGGACCAGCCGCACGATGCGCATCAGGGTCGAGCCGGCGCCGACGCGCTCGGCGCGCATCTGGAACGCCCCCGAGCCGTTCACCGTCGCCCCCGTCACCGCGTCGCCGGGGCCGACCTCGACCGGGATGGACTCGCCGGTCAGCATCGAGCGGTCGATCGCGCTGCGCCCCTCGAGCACCCGGCCGTCCACCGGCACCCGCTCGCCGGGCCGCACGAGCAGCCGGTCGCCGACCGCGACGTCGTCGAGCGGCACGTCCACGGTGCCCGCGTCGGTGACCCGGTGGGCGACCCGCGGGCGCAGGTCGAGCAGCCGGCGCATCGCGCGCGAGACCCCGGCCCGCGCCCGCGCCTCGAACAGGCGGCCGAGCAGGATCAGGGTGATGATCACCGCCGCGGTGTCGAAGTAGACGTGCGGCTCCGCCCCGGCGGCGCGGAACGCCCCCGGGGCCACGGTGGCGACCAGCGAGTAGAGGTAGGCCGCCAGCGTGCCGACCCCGATCAGCAGGTTCATGTCGGCGGTGCGGCGGCGGATGCCGATCCAGGCCCCGCGCACGAACGGCGCGCCCGCCCACCACTGGATCGGCGTGGCGAAGGCGAGCTGGATCCAGTTGCGGGTCGGCTCCCCGAGCGCGTGGAACGGCCCGAACATCCCGAGATGCCCGAGCACCACGACCGGCACGCCGAGGACGGCCGCGACCACCAGCCGGCGGGTGAGCGCGGACAGCTCGGCGGCCCGCTCGCGGCGCTCGGCATCGTCCGGGAGCGCGTTCGCCACCGGGCGCGCGCCGTAGCCGGCGTTCCGCACCGCCTCGGTCAGCCGCCCCACCTCGACCGGGGCCGCCAGCCGCACGCGCGCCCGCTCGGTCGCCAGGTTCACGCTCGCCTCGGCCACGCCCGGCACCGTGCCCAGCGCACGTTCCACCGAGGCCACGCACGACGCGCAGTGCATCCCCGTGATGCGCAGGTCCACCGCCGGCGCCGGCTCGCCCGGCGGGTCGCCGGCGCGGGCACGGCCGGTCGGCGCGGCGCCCTCGGCGTCGCGCTCGCTTCGCACCTCGGTGAGGGGGATGAAGGGCATGGTCGGTCGTCGCTCCGGATCGCGGCGGTGGAACCCGTTCGATGCGGAGACGGCCGGGAAGGCTACCACGCCGCGGCGCACGGCGCGGCGGGCGGGGACGGCGCAGCGGCCCGTCCCCGCCCCGGAGCGCGGCAGGCTAGCGGCGGACGCGGTCCTTCAGCGCGCGCCCCGGCCGGAACGCCGGCAGCCGGGCCGCCTGGATCATCAGCGGCTCGCCGGTGCGCGGATTGCGCCCCGTGCGCGCGGCCCGCCGGCGCGTCTCGAAGGTGCCGAAGCCCGCCAGGCGGATCGCCTTGCCCTGCGCCAGCGTGGCGGGGATGAGTCCGACCTGCTTCCCGTCCACGCCGAACAGCGTGTCGAGGGCACGCTTCGACTGGCGCAGCGACAGACCGGTCCGGCGGGAGAACGACTTCGTCAGCTCACCCTTGTTCATCAGGATCCCTCCTCCCGGGTCCCACCGGGACCCGCATCGGGTGGCGGCTCCCCCCCAGCTTCCCACCGGGCGCGGCCCTGTCAACGCTTTTCTGTCCCGACGCCGCATCGGAGAGCGCCCGCCTCCGCCCGCCCGACGTCATCGGCGATCGGGCACCGGGTGCCCCTCCCGCCGGCATCCGACACGACCTCGCGTTCGGCGCGGCGGGGGTCGTGGGGGGCGAGCGTCGAGGGCGGGCGGGAGCCAGGGATGGCGGAGCTCGCACTCGCTAGCAGTCGCCGCCGCAGGATGCGGCGGCGACTGGCCGCCCCCCACGACCCCCGCCGCGCCGAACGCACTCATCGGAGCCGGACGAGGACGGGTTCGAGGCGGGATGAGGTCCCCTACCGGATCCCGCCGAAGCTCAGCTCGCGCGACCCGCGCTCCAGGTAGATCTCCTTCTGCTCCTTGATCCCGAGCCGGAAGTAGTACTCCGCCTCGCCGCCCGGGAAGAACGTGCGCGTGAAGCTCACCTGCCAGCAGTGGAGGTCGCGCGTGAGCCCGAGCCGCTGCGTGAGCAGGTCGCGCCGCGTCACGTCGTACGAGGCCGAGTAGTCCAGCCGCCACGCCCGCGTGAGCCCGTAGTGGGCGACGCCGTTCAGCGTCTGGGCGTTCACCCAGCGCGACTGCCCGCCGTAACCGCCCGAGGAGGAGAAGGCGAGGCTCAGCGTCCAGGGCTCGGCCACGTCCACCTCCTCCACCGGGCGCGCGTCGAGCGGCACCTCGGCGGTGCCGCGACCCCCGCCCGTCTCCGTCCGGCCGCGCAGGCTCAGCCACACGTTGTAGCCGAGCGAGCGGATCGGGCGCGCCGAGTAGACGTCGGTCACCCACGCCACGTCGGCGCCGACCACGCCCGGCGGCTGGAGCCGCACGGTCGAGTTGAGGTTCGAGAGCGGGTGCTTGAGGAACTGTTCGCGCCACAGGAAGTTGTACGAGCCGCTGATGTCCCACGAGACCAGGTTGTCGAGGCGCTGCACGGTCTCGCCGCGGCGCAGCTTCGCCTGCAGCCGCTGCGACAGGCTGAAGCTCATGCGCGCGCTCTTGAAGCCCGAGATGCCGATGCCGCCGAAGCCGCGGAACCGCTGCTGGCGCACCCCGTTCGCGTCCACGTAGGTGAGCTGCTCGAACTCGGGGCTGTACGAGATCGCCACGCTCGGGAACACGACGTGGCGCAGGCCGATGAGCGGTCCCACGGTCGGCCGGAAGGTGCCGTAGAGGGTGGTGCTCGCGGTCATCGTCGCGCCCCAGGTGGTGGCCGGGGCGAGCCGGTTGCCCAGCTCGTCACGGTCGAACACCACGTTGCTCGCGTTCACCGCCGGGGTCAGGTTGAGCCAGCCGAACAGGCGGCGCGAATCGCTGAGCGAGGCGTTCGTCGCGGCGGCGCTGCGGGTCACCACCCGCTGCCGCACGTCGAGCGAGTCGTCGAGGAAGCCGGTGCGCTCCTGATAGCGCAGGTAGCGGGTGTTCAGGTTGAAGTACATGCTCGCGAGCGGACGCGCGAGCGGCGTGTCCTTGAGGAAGCCGAGGGTGCCGAGCGTGCGGGTCGGGAACGACACGGTGACGCTGGGCGTGGACTCGACCAGGTTCGGGAGCGACGCCGACTGCCCCGGGGTCGCGGTCGGCAGCGTCAGGCTCTGGTCGGCGTCGAGGTCCTGGCGCCGGTCGAGGACGACGTTGAGGCTCGCCCAGTCGGCGTAGTGCGAGAGCGAGAGGCTCGAGGTGAGGAAGCGGTTGAGGCGCTGCGAGAGCGGCGTGCCGAACCCGGCCTCGCGCCGGTAGTCGCGGCTCGAGACGAAGGCGGCGCGCGCCACCAGCCGCGTGCGCGCGCCCAGCTCCTGGGAGTGGTCGGCGGCCAGGTCCCAGCGCTCGTCCCGGTCGGCCTCGCTGCGCGCGAAGCTGCCGGTGACGCGCCCGTCGAGGCGGTAGAGCAGCTTGTAGAGGACGTCGCCGCGCAGCACCCACGAGGGTTCGGCCTGGTAGTAGTCGCCGGAGACGGTGGCGTCGAAGTAGTCGCTCGGCGCCCAGTAGTAGCCGGCGTTGCGGATGAACTGCCCCGACTGGTTGCTGAAACCGAACTCCATCTGCGGGAACAGGAAGCCCGAGTGCCGCCCGGGCTTGATCGGGAACAGGTAGAACGGCAGCGCCAGCAGCGGGACGTTCTTGACGTAGAACACCACCGGCTTCG
>CAZKQE010000217.1:0-5284 GCA_964554725.1 uncultured bacterium | reverse complement strand
CATCGTCCCGTCCGGCTCCGACCTCGTGAACGTGCTCGGGCTCGACGACCGGACCGTGGTGCCGGTGAAGCGCTAGCGGCGGCGCCGGGCGCACCCCCCGGCGCCGGCGCGGCCGGACCGGGGCGGGCCGCGCGCCCGCCCGGACCCTCCAAGCGACTGTCCGCCAACGACCTGGGACCGGTCCCGCGCCGCTTCCGCAGACCCCGGCCGACGCCCACAACCTCCCTTCCGGACTCAACTTGCGGCCCCGCCGGACCGATAACGGTGGCGAGGCCCCGGACGGCCCGCGCCGGGGGCTCCACCACGCGTGCGTCGCCGGACGCGGACGGCCCCGAGGCCGTCGCCCGCACGGCGTCCCGCGCCACGATCACCCCGGAGTCGCGCGATGTCGCCACCGATCACCAGCGGACAGGTGCGCTATCCCGCCTTCCGCGACCTCACCTCGGCCGGGCAGGCCGCCCACCTCTGGTTCCGCCAGCTGGCGCGCGCGCTGCGGACCTGCCGTCTCTACCGGCCCGACAGTCCGATGGTGGCACGGATCCGCGAACAGCTGCTCGAGCCGCTGCTCCGGGGGATCGAGAGCTACGGGGTGTGGAGCTTCCGCGTCACGCCGAGCGAGATCTTCCTGCTCGACGAGGCGGTGGTGCGTCCCTCGCAGCGGAGCGACGGCGAGGATGGCGGCGGGCGCGAGTCCATGCTGCCGTTCCTCATCTACCGTGACGGCATCCGGGGCATCACGTTCCTGCCCGGGATCCCCGCGCGCGACCTGGAGGCGTTCTTCGACGCCCTGCTGGCCGCGAGCGTCGGCGTGCACACCCACGAGGACCTCGTCACGCTGATGTGGCAGGCGAACACCACCCACGTCGTCATCGACGCCGTGCCGCTCGAGCAGACCATCTATCTCTCCTCGCGCCGGCCGGCGCCGGGCGGCGGCGTGGGCGGCCGGCCCGGTCAGAGCTACGCGTGGTCGCCCGCGGGCGAGGAGATCCGCGCGGACATCGGGCAGATGTCGGGCATGGCCCAGGGGCTCCATCGCGACACGTTCGACGACTGGCCGCTCCCCGAAGGGGCGGCGGACGTCGCCGAGGCCTATCGGAAGCTGCTCCCGGCGATGGACTTCGCCCGCATGCGCCTGTCCACCGAATGGGTGGGCGAGCGCTCGACCGACTGGACCCTGCAGGCGCCCGACGTGCTCCGGCAGCTGGCGACGATGTCGCCCGACGACGAGACCCGGGCGCTGATCTCACGCTCCGTCGCCACCTGGCTCGCCTCCGCCATCCAGCGCTCCTCGTGGATCGAGGCCCAGCAGACCCTCGAGCTGCTGCGGGAGTTCGACCCCGGCGGGGACCTGACCCTGGCCGAGCTGACGTCCTCGATCTCGGGACTCGATGCCGCCGCCATCACCGAGCGCCTCGACGAGTCGGAGATCGACGATCAGGCCCGCTTCTTCGCGCTCACGGTCTCGATCGGCCGCCCGGCGCTCGACCTCGCCTGCTCGGTGATGGCGCTGGCGTCGAAGAGCCGCACGCGGGCCGCCGCCTGCACGATGCTGTGCTACCTGTGCTCGGACGACCCGGAGCTGCTGGCGCCCTACGTCATCGACTCGCGCTGGTACGTGGCGCGCAACGCGGCCTTCGTGCTGGGCCAGATCGGCGGGCCGGGGGTCGTGCGGCTGCTCGACCTCGCCTCGCAGCACCCCGAGGTCCGGGTGCAGCGCCAGGTCGTGTACTCGCTGGGCGGGGTGCCGGTCGAGCAGCGGACGCCGATCCTGCTCGCCCAGCTCGACACCCGCGACCCGCAGCTGCTCGCCGCCGCCCTCAAGCTGCTGACCCGCCGCAGGGATCCGTCGGTGGCGGCGGCGATCCTGCGGCAGATCGACGCGCCCGACTTCGAGTCACGCAGCGAGGAGAACCAGCGTGCGCTGTTCGCCGCGCTCGGCGAGGTCGCCGACGACGAGGCCGTCCCCGCGCTGGTCCAGCTGCTCCACAAGGGCGGCTGGTTCGCCCGCCGCACGGTCGAGCGGCTGGCGGCCGCCCGCACCCTGCAGCGGATCGGCACCGAGAGCGCCCTGGCGGCGATCGAGGAGGCGCTGCGGTCGCGCAGCGTGGTGGTGCGTGGCGCCGCGCTCGAGGCGATCCAGGCGAAGGTGACGACGTGAGCGCGAACCCTGCGCCCCGCGAGGGCCTGCCGGTCCCGCGTGAGGACGGGCTCAAGGAGGCCGGGCTGCAGGTCATCATGCGGCTCGCCTCGACGGTGCGCATCGGACGCACCTACCAGACCGAGAACCAGGTGTTCCGCCAGCAACGTGACGCGCTGCTCGAGGTCCTGCTGCCGGTCCTCGAGGACGCGGGCGAGGCGACCCTGGTCGCGCTCGCGGACGATCTCTATCTGAACGGGGTGCGGATCCCGGTGAAGGCGGGCAACTTCCGCTTCCACCGGGCGACCCTCGAGGAGTTCCGCCTGCGCGACATCGCCGGGCTGCGGTTCGTCCGCGGGCTCACCGGCGAGGAGCTGACCACCTTCCTGCGGCTGTTCCTCCAGCCCGAGGTCTATCCGGGCGCGGAGCTGGTGGGGGCCTGCCTGGCGCAGGGCGTGGACCACGTCGTCCCCGCGATCCACGCCTCGAGCGATTCGCCGGTGGACGGGTTCGAGTACGACGCCCCGGGCGCCGGGGAGAGCGGAGGGTTCGCGTTCGACCCGCCCGCCGCGGGTCACGCGTCCGGGGACGGCGCGCCCGGGGCGGCCGGTCCGGGGGGGTTCGCGCCGCGCGGCGCGGCGCGCAAGACGTACGGCCAGGCGCTCCAGGGCGCGCGCTCGCTGCTCGCCGCGACCACGCTGCAGGACGGGATCGAGCTGCGGAACGGCAAACGGGTGGTCCAGCCGCTGGTGGACGGCGCCTTCGCCGACGAGCCGGTGGTGGTCGGACTGTCGAGCCTCACCCATCGCGACGAGTACACGTACGCCCACGCGGTGAACGTCTGCCTGGTCGCGGTGACCATGGGCCGGCTGCTGGACATGGACCGCCGGGCGCTCGCCGACCTCGGGGTGGCGGCACTGCTCCACGACGTCGGCAAGGCGGCGGTGGCCGACCGGATCGTCCACCCGCTCGAATCGTTCACCCCCGACGAACGCGCCGCCGCCGAACGCCATCCGCTGGAGGGGGCCAAGCTGATCGCGCGCTCGACGACGCTGAACCAGACCACGCTCCGCTGCATGCGGGTCGCGCTCGAGCACCACATGCTCCCGGACGGCTCGGGCTACCCGGCCGCGACCGGACGGTGGCCGCAGAGCGTGATGTCGCGTCTGGTCGCGGTGGCGGACTGTTACGTCAGCCTGCTCGGCCATCGCAGTCCGCGCGGCCAGCGCACGACGCCGTACGACGCGCTCGGGATGATGCTGGGGCCGCTGCGCAAGCGCTTCGACCCGGCGATGCTGTGGGCGCTGGTGCACTCGGTCGGCTTCTACCCGCCGGGCCAGATGGTGCGGCTGGACGACGGCGCGGTCGCCGAGGTGCTGGCGCCGAACGCGGACGACCTCGCCCGGCCGCACGTGCGGGTGGTCGTCGACGGAGCGGGCGTCCGCCGCGATCGAGGCGAGCCCCTGATCCACCGCCCGCTGCCGCCCGAGCGGAGCGTGGTGCGCGCCCTCGCCGCCGAGGAGTATCCCGGCCCGCCCGAGCCGGACGCGGCGGCGGCGGACGGGGACGGGGATCTGGCGGCCGCCGCCTAGCGGGCGGACTCCTCGAGCCAGCCGCGACGCGTGTCGCGGAACATGCCGAGCTTGGTGTTCTCCATCGGCCGGATGTCCGCCAGCTCGGGCGGGCGGCCGTCGTTGAAGACGAAGCGCCGCCGCCCGGTCGCGACCGGCACCCGCTCCGCGCCGAGCGCACCCACCCGGACCACGCCGTCGTAGACGCAGACGCAGGTGCCGACCGGCTCGCGGATCACGGCGAGCGTGGTCCCCACCACCTCGACCGACGCCTCGGGCGTGGTCACGACCAGGCGCGCGCCGCGGAAGGCTCTCCCGGTGGTGACGCGGATCTCGCCGCGCTCCACCCGGCCCTCGATCCGGCGGCGGAGCCACCGGCCCGGGGTGCCGGGCAGCGTCACCTCGGTGCCGGCGGTCACCTGGACGACCATCCCGGCGACGCTCGCCAGCTCCACCTCGGCCCCCGCCGGCACGACCAGCCGCGTCCCCGGCCGCAGGCGCCGGGCCAGCGCCTCGCGGTCGGCGAGCGCCACCGCGACCCCGTCCACCTGGACCGCGCCCTCGCCGCTCGTCGCCATCACGGTCCAGCCGGGACCGCGGTCCGTCCCCCACACGGTCACCGCCAGCAGGGCCGCCGCCGCCGTGGCGAGGGCGAGACGCCAGGCGAGCCGGCGCCGGGGCCGCGCCAGCTCCAGCACCGGCCGTTCGCCGACGCGCCCGGCGACGAAGTCGCGCTTGAGCCGCTCCCGGAACGCGGGCTCGGCGCGCGGCGGGGCCAGCGCGCGCACCGCCTCGCGGGCGCGGCGCTCCTCGGGCGTCCGGGGTTCCGTGCTCATCCCAGCGTCCCCTCCAGCTCGCGGGCCAGCGCGGCGAGGGCGCGCGAGTACCGCTTGCGGGCGGCGGCGTGGCCGATGCCCAGCAGGGCGGCGATCTCGTCGTGTCCCATCCCCTGGTAGTCGTGCAGCACGATCGCCGTCCGCAGCGGCTCCGGCAGACGCAGCAGCGCCCCCTGCACCAGCCGCTCGCGCTCGTCGGCGAGCAGGTCGCGCTCGGGGTCGTTCGTGCCGCGCGTCAGGGTCGCCGCCAGCGGCGCGTCGCCGTCCACCGGGGAGGAGCGGCGCGTCATCTTCCACGCGTTCGAGCGCCACAGGTCGCGGCAGGCGTTGTGCGCGATCGTCACCAGCCACGGCATGGGGTCCCGCGCGGGGTCGATCCGATGGGCCGCCCGATGCACCTTGAGGAACACCTCCTGCGCCATGTCCTCGGCCTGGGTGCGGTCGCCCAGCAGCCGGTAGACGAGCGCGTACACGCGGTCGAAGTAGCGCTCGAAGAAGGCGGCCAGCGCCTCCGGGTCGCGCCGCCTCACCCGCTCCAGCTCCGCGGACGCCTCGACCCCGCCGGGCGTCGGACCGGGGCGGGTGGGCGCCATGTCTTCCTGTACGGAACGATCGGGCATGTGTGTCCGCTCTCCGCTGGACCGCGGAGTATCACACACGCGGCGCGCGCCCGCAGCCCCGGGCGCCCGAGCGGGTTCCGGCCGCGGCGGCGCGCGGCGGAGGCGCCCCGGCGGGGGCGG
>CAZKQE010000216.1:0-5293 GCA_964554725.1 uncultured bacterium | reverse complement strand
GCCAGCGCGTCCGCGTGGCGGCCGTCGCGGTCGGCCAGCGCCGCGACCCGCTCGAGGGCGGCCGGTCCGGCCTCGCCCGGCGCCCCCGCCAGCAGCACGTCGAGGACCTCGGCCGCCCGATCCGGACGCTGGACCAGGTCCCAGGCCTGCGCCTGCGCCAGCATCGCCTCGGCGCGCCGCGGACCCTCCACGGCCGCCACCTCGTCCAGCGCGGCCCGCGCCGGGTTCGACTCCCCGAGCGCCAGCCACGACAGGCCGGCCCAGTAACGGGCCTCGGGCTTGCGGTCGGGGTCGAGGCGGGCGGCGGCGCGGGCGAACGCCTCGGCCGCGCGCCGGTACTCCCCGCGCGCGTAGTGGAACTGGCCCAGCGCCAGGATCGACGCGGTCGCCTCGGGACCGCGGGCCCGGCGCGCCTCGTAGCGCCGGAGCGCGAGCGGCAGGCTGTCGGCGGCGGTGGTCGCCAGCAGCATGCGCAGGCTGTCGGCCGCCGTCGCGGCGGCGGCCGCGACCGGGAACGCCGGCCCCAGCAGGGCGGCGAGGAGAAGCAGGGCGCGCCCGCCCAAACCCGCGGGCGGGCGCGCTCCGTGCACGGCGGCTCCCCTCATGCGGACTACTCCTCCGGGACCGCCTCGACCTTCTCCCGGCCGCGGGCGTCCGTCGGCTCCTCCGCCGGCGGATTGCTGGCGATCCGGGCGCGCACCTGGTTGCGGCGCGACGTCCACTCCGCCAGCGCGATGTCGTCCTGCTCCACCAGCCAGGCCTTCACGCTGAGGATCAGCCGGTGGTTCGGCACGTCCACCCGCGTCACCTTCATCGTCAGCTCCTCGCCCACCTCGAACGCGTCGTTGGGGCGCTTGAGGTCGTCGATCCCCAGCTGCGAGAGCGGGACGAACCCCTCGATGCCCTCGCCGAGGTCGACGATGGCGCCGCGGTCGAACAGGCGGTTGATCGTCCCCGTCAGCTTCATGCCGGCCGGGAACCGCTCCGCCAGCTGCGGCCACGGGTCGTCGCTCACCTGCTTGAGGCCGAGGCTGATGCGGCGGTGCTCCTTGTCGATCGAGAGGATGACGACCTCGACCGTCTCGCCCTTCTTCAGCACCTCGCTGGGGTGGGCGACCCGCTTCGTCCACGACATGTCCGACACGTGGACCAGGCCGTCGATCCCCTCCTCCAGCTCGACGAAGGCGCCGAAGTTCGTGAGGTTGCGCACCTTGCCCTTCACCCGCATGCCGGCCGGGTACTTCTCGTCCAGCGTCAGCCACGGGTCGGGTTCGGTCTGCTTGAGGCCGAGCGAGATCTTCTCGTTCGCCTTGTCCACCTTGAGGACGACCGCCTCGATGATGTCGCCGATGTTGACGACCTTCGAGGGGTGCCGCACGTGGCGGGTCCAGGACATCTCGGACACGTGGATCAGGCCCTCGACCCCGCGCTCGAGCTCGACGAACGCGCCGTAGTCGGTGATCGAGACCACCCGGCCCTTGATGCGGTCGCCGACCTTGTACTTCTCGTCGACCCCCTCCCAGGGATAGGCCTCGAGCTGCTTGAGGCCGAGCGAGATGCGCTCCTTCTCGGGATCGAAGTTGAGCACCTTGACCCGCACCTTGTCGCCGATCTTCGCCAGCTCCGAGGGGTGGCCGACCCGGCCCCACGACATGTCCGTGATGTGGAGCAGCCCGTCGATGCCGCCGAGGTCGACGAAGGCGCCGAAGTCGGTGATGTTCTTCACCACGCCCTCGCGGATCTGGTCCTTCGCCAGGTCCTTGAGGATCGTGGACTTCATGCGGTCGCGCTCCTGCTCGAGCACCGCGCGCCGCGAGACGACGATGTTCCGCCGCCGCTTGTTCAGCTTGATGATCTTGACCTGGACCGTCTGTCCGAGCAGGCCGTCGATGTTCTGGACCTGGCGCAGCGCGATCTGCGAGCCGGGCAGGAACGCCTCGACCCCGTAGAGGTCGACGACCACCCCGCCCTTGATCTTGCGCACCATGCGCCCTTCGACCACCTCACCGTTGTCGTGGGCTTCCTTCACCTTGTCCCAGACGCGCACGAAGTCCGCGCGCTGCTTGGAGAGGACGATCAGGCCGTCCTGGTTCTCCATCTTCTCGAGGAACACGTCGATGACGGTCCCGACCTGGATGACGCTCGGGTCCGGGAACTCGGAGAGGGCGATGACGCCTTCGCTCTTGAAGCCGACGTCGACCAGCACCTCCTTGTCATCGACCGCGAGCACCGTGCCGCGCACGATCTCGCCTTCGCCGAGCGAGCGCAGCGACTCCTCGTAATGGCCGAACATCTCGGCCCGCTGCTCGGGGGTGAGCTCCTCCTCCTCGTCGTAGTTGAGGGGGACGGCGGGGAATCCCATCGCCCGGGCCGGCGTCTCCGGCTCGGGGCTGAAGGTCTCTTTCGACGTGTCCAGCATGAACGTGTTGCCTCCTTCGAGGTGTATCGGATAGGGGACGGCGGATCAGGCCGCCCCGCGTGATGCCAGAGTCCTCTGTCCGGTGCGCAGGATGGCGACCTCCCGCATCGCCGCCTCGCCCACCCGCTGGTAGAGCGCGCGGCCCGGCGTCGGGTCGCCCTCCGCTCCCGCCAGCTCCTGCCACGATCGCGCGGGTCCGAACCACAACCGCACCCGCGCGCCGCGATACCACCACTCCCGCCCCCGGTCGCTGCCGGTGATGCCGCACGGGACGATCGGGACGTCCGCGTGCACCGCCATCATCCCCACCCCCGGCCGCGCCGGGTGCGAGCCGCCGTCCCGCATCCGCCCCCCTTCGGGGAACATCAGCAGCGCGGCGCCCTGTCGCAGGCGGTCCATCGCCCTCGCCAGCCCGGTCAGGTCCGCGACGCCGCGACGGATCGGGATGGCGTTCATGGATCGGATCCACGGCCCCACCACCGGCGTCCGGAAGAGATCCTCCCTCGCGAGGAAGTGGAGCTCCCGGGGCGACGCGGCGCCGATCAGCGGCGGGTCCCAGAACGAGATGTGGTTGGCGGCGACGATCAGCCCGCCCGTGGGCGGCAGGTGATGCCGGCCGCGCACGTCCCAGCCCGTCAGGATCCCCAGGCAACCGCTGGCGAGAAGCCGGGCGGCACTATAATACGGACGCACGAAAACTCCTAACCGGCGCCGGGCCCGCCCGGCCCGCCCCGGTCCCCCGGTCCCGCCCCCCCCGCCGGCCCCCCGGGGAAGGCCGGATGGGCCCGCACCGCGCGCAGCACCGCCTCCACCTGGGCGTCCACGGTGAGACCCGAGGTGTCGAGTACCCGGGCCCCCTCCGGGACCGCCAGCGGGCTGTCCGCCCGCCCCCGGTCCCGCTCGTCCCGGCGCGCCAGCTCGGCCCGCACCTCGTCCAGCGCCACCGGGATGCCACGCTCGCCCAGCTCCCGGGCCCGGCGCCGCGCCCGCGCGTCGAGGTCGGCGTCGAGGTAGATCTTCACCGCCGCGTCCGGGTAGACCACGGTGCCCAGGTCGCGCCCCTCGGCCACCACCGGGCCGCGCTCCGCGAGCGCGCGCTGGATCTCGACCAGCCGCCGCCGCACCGGGGACTGGGCCGCCAGGCGGGAGGCCAGCTCGCTCACCTCGGGCGTCCGCAGGGCGTCCCCCACCTCGGCGCCGTCCAGCCACACGTGCGCCTCGCCCGGCGACCCCGAGAGGGCCACCTGCGTCTCCCGCACGCAGCGCTCGACCGCCGCCAGGTCGTCGGCGGGGATCCCGCCGCGGCGCACCTTGAGGGCGATCGCCCGGTAGAGCGCGCCGGTGTCCACGTAGAGGAACCCGAGGCGGGCGGCGACCGCGCGCGCGGTGGTGCTCTTGCCGGCCCCGGCGGGGCCGTCGATCGTGACGACGAAGCTCATGGCCGGGCGACCGCCGGCGGGGCGTCCGCGATGCGTCCGCCGAGCGCGGCGAGCGTGGCGGCGAAGCCCGGGAACGAGGTGCCGATCCCCCCCGCCTCCTCGACCGTCACCGGCCCGGAAGCGCGGGTGCCGAGGAGCGCCATCGCCATCGCCACGCGGTGGTCGTCGGCCGCCCACACCATCCCCCCGGGGATCGGCCCCCCGGTCACCGCCAGCCCGTCGGCGAGCTCGCGGCACTCGAGGCCGAGGTGTTCGAGCGCGGTCGCCAGCACGCGCAGGCGGTCGCTCTCCTTGACCCGCAGCTCCGCCGCGCCCCGCAGCTCGGAGGTGCCCTCGGCCGCGGTGGCGGCGATGAGCCAGGCCGGGACCTCGTCGATCAGCAACGGGACCTCGGCGGGCTCGATGGTGCAGGCCCGCAGCCGCGCCGGCCCCCGCACGGTGACGTCCCCGATCGGCTCGCCGCTCTCCTCGCGGACGCGCCCCCGCAGGACGACGGCGCCCATGCGCTCGAGCACCGCGAGCAGTCCCGTGCGGGTCGGGTTCAGGTTCACGTCGCGCGCGGTCACCTCCGCCCCGGGGACGGCCGCCGCGGCGGCGAGGAAGAACGCGGCGGCCGAGAAGTCCCCCGGCACCCGCACGCGCGTCCCCCGCGGCACGGCCGGCCCGCGCACGCCGAGACGGACCGGGTCGCCGGGCCCGCCGCCCGCGCGTTCCACCGGCACGCCGAAGGCGGCGAGCATGCGCTCGGTGTGGTCGCGGGCCGGGAGCGGCAGCGTGACGCGCGTGAGGCCCTCGGCGGCGAGCCCGGCGAGCAGCACGCAGCCGGCGACCTGGGCGCTGGCGACCGGCGCGCGGTGGTCGATCGCCCGCAACCGGCCGCCGTGGACGGTGACCGGCGGCACGCGGTCGCCGTCCGCCGCGCGCACGTCGGCGCCCATCGCCCGCAGCGGCTCGACGATGCGCGCCACCGGCCGGCGGCGCAGCGAGGCGTCGCCGTCGAGGATCGCGCGGAACGGCTGCCCGGCGAGCGCGCCTGCCAGCAGCCGCAGGGTGGTCCCGGAGTTGCCGCAGTCGAGCGGGCGGTCGGGCTCGCGCAGCGCCCCGGCGCGTCCGCGGATCGTCACCGTGTCCGGCCGCCGCGTCACCCCGGCCCCGAGGACGCCGGCGCAGGCGAGCGACGCCTCGCAGTCCGCCCCGGGGTTGGCGCCCTCGACCACCGTCTCCCCGTCGGCGAGCAGCCCCAGCAGGTAGGCGCGATGGGTGATGGACTTGTCGCCCGGCGGGACGAACCCTCCCGCGAGCGGCGGTCCGGGCCGCACCACCAGGCGCGCGCCCGGGGACGGAACCGTCACTAGTGGACCGTGCGGCGCTTCCGGGGCGTCGCCGGGCGGCGGGCGCCGGCGCGGGGCGCGGAGGCCGCCCCGGCGGCGGCCGT
>CAZKQE010000215.1:0-5298 GCA_964554725.1 uncultured bacterium | reverse complement strand
CGCCCACCTCGCCGATCTCGCCGCCGACCGAGATGGTGACGCCGCGCGGCTCGCGCGCGCGGATGACGGCGGTCAGCTCGGCGCACAGCCCGCCGTTCAGCTCCTGCTGCGCCAGGTGCCCGTCGCGGGCGAGGTCCACCAGCGTCGAGGTGTCCACGTCGATGTTGTAGAAGCCGGCCGCGATCGCCTCGGCGGTGAGGTCCTCGACCGCCCTGCGCTCGGCCGCGGGGTCGGCCGCGTACTTCTTCGCGTTCACCTGGAAGTGGTCGCCCTGGAGGAAGATCGGCCCGGTGATCCCCTCGCGCAGCGCCGCCGCCAGCACGACGAAGGCGTACTCGCCCGGCCGCTGGTCGGTGTAGGCGATCTCGGAGCGCGCGATCTCGCAGATCACCGCGCCGGCCTCCAGCGCCCGGCGCGCCCGGAACAGGGCGCGCGCGGTGTCGTAGGTCATGCCGCGGATGTTGATCGCCGGCACGGTGAAGTCGCTCGGCACCCTTCCGGCGCCGCGCGCGAGGTAAAGGGCGTGGATCGAGGCCGGGTAGAGCCCGGTCGAGCGCGCCTGGGCGAGGATCGCGGCGCGCGCCCGCTCGCGCGGGCCGGCGGCGCCGAACACGCCGGTCCAGGTCAGGCGGTCGACCGCTTCGCGGTTCCCGCTCGACAGCGCGGCGACGGCGTGACGAAGCTCGTCCTCGGTCCTCAGTTCCATGGGCGTGCGGTCCTGGTCCCCGGCGACGGGTCGGGTCGCCGCGGGGCGGCGAGGCGACGGCGGGCGTGCGGCCGGGAGTATAGCGAATGGGCCGACGGCCGGGCCAGCGGTCGGGCGCCGCGCCGGGGCGCCCCGCGTCGCGCGGCGTCCAACTACGGTCGCGCGACGCCGAGCGCGGTGAGGTCCTCGCGCGACTTGCGCAACTCCGGGAAGCGCGACGGCTCGAAGGTGGCGATGCCGGGCGCCTTGCGCCACGCGAGCAGCTCCGCGAGGTCGAGCGCGCAGGCCGGGGCCATGGCGATCCCGTGGCCCGTGTAGGCGCCGCAGATCGCCAGATGGTGCTCGGGGTCGAGCCAGCCGGCGAGCGGACGGCCGTCGCGCGCGAACCCCATGATCCCCGCCCAGCGGCGCTCGATCGTCACCCCCTCCGGGACCAGGTCCGCGAGTCCCTGCTCGATCGCCGCCTGGATCGGGGCCGTGGTCACCGCGTCGTGCCCCACCTCGCCGTCCAGGTCCAGCTCGCGCCAGCCGCCCATCAGCAGGCGGCCGTCGGGCGTCTGGCGCCAGTAGTGGTAGCCCCAGTGGGCGTAGGTGGGGCGCGGCGCGATCTCGCGGCCGAGGGGTGCCGTGGCGACCATCTGGCCGCGCCGCGGCGCGATCAGCGCCGACAGCGCCGGGCACAGGCGCGGGGTGTCCGCGTTGGTGGCCAGCACCAGCGTGCGTGCGCGCGCCGTGCCGGCGGCGGTCCGCACCTCCCACAGCCCGGCCCGCCAGGCGGCCCCGATCACCGGGGAGTCGGCGAACAGCCGCGCGCCCTTGCGCTGCGCCTCGCGGGCGAGGCCGTGGAGGAACCGCACCGGGTGGAACTCGCCGTCCTCCAGCGTCACGAACGCGGCGGTGAACCGCTCCGCCGCCGCCGGCGGCACGGCATGCGACAGCGGCACCTCGAGCATCGGGAAGCCGTCCGCCTTGAGCGCGGCCAGCGAGGCGCGGATGTCCTCCGCCTCCTCCTCGGTCCGCGTCAGGCGCAGGCTGCCGTTCGCGCGGTACTCGCACTCGATCCCGTGCGCCTCGACCAGCTCGCGCACCCGCTGGTGGGAGCGGCGGCCGCACTCGAGCACTGCCCGGGCGCCGGGCCGGCCCCACAGGGCGATCTGCTCGTTGTAGGGCTCGGCGGGGGCCACCATGAGGAAGCCCGCGTTGCGCCCGCTCGCCGCGCCGGCGATGCGGCCCGCCTCGAGCACCGCGACGCTGGCGCCGCGGTCGGCGAGCGTGTAGGCGAGGCAGATGCCGGTGATGCCGCCGCCCACGACGACGATCTCGGCGTCGAGCTCGCCGTGGAACGGGGGGAACGGGGGAGCGGGCTCCGCCAGCCACAGGGACTCGGGAGCCGCGGTCGGTTCGGACATATGGCGTCATTGTGACGCTCCGGCGCCCGCGAGGCAAGCCGCGCGCGTTGACACCATCCCCGCGAGCCGCTTCAATCGCGGGAGTCGCGCGCCGCCCTCCCTCCGTGGAGCCTTCGATGCCCACCGACACCTCCAGCGTGGTCTGCCGTCTGCGCGTCAACGGCGACGTGCGCGAGTGCGCCGTCACGCCCTCCACCACCCTGCTCGAGGCCCTGCGCTACGGGCTCGGCCTCACCGGCTCCAAGCAGGGCTGCGACAAGGGCGACTGCGGCGCCTGCACGGTGGTGGTCGACGGCGAGCCGGTGCTGGCCTGCATCTCGCTCGCGCTCGCCCACCACGACGGTCCCGGGATCACCACGATCGAGGGCGTCGCCGAGGCCGGCCGCCCCCATCCGCTCCAGGACGCCTTCGACGAGACCGGGGGCGCGCAGTGCGGCTTCTGCACGCCGGGGATCCTGATGAGCGCCTGGGCGCTGCTGGCCAGGGACCCGGACCCCGACCGCGCGGCGATCGCGCGGGCGCTGTCGGGCAACCTGTGCCGGTGCACGGGCTACACGAAGATCTTCGAGGCCGTGGAGCGCGCGGCCGCGCGACTGCGCGAGCGCGGGGCCGGAGCGTGAGGCGATGAGCGGGCGCCGGAAGGGGATGGAGGTCCCCGAGGGACGCCGGATGCCGAGCGACCGGCGCCTCACGCCCCCCGCCTGGGAGCAGGGCCGCTCGGGTCCGCCCCACGGCGAGTTCAGCGTCATCGGCCGGCGCAACCGCAAGGTCGAGGGCCTCGCCAAGGTGACCGGCCAGGCGGTCTACGCCGACGACCTGCGGCTGCCGCGGATGCTCCACGCCAAACTGCTGCGCAGCATCCACGCCCACGCCCGTATCCGCTCGATCGACGCCGCGGCCGCGCTCGCGCTGCCCGGCGTCCACGCGGTGATCACCGGGAAGGACCTGCCCGAGTACTTCGGCATCATCCCCTGGACGCAGGACGAGCAGGCCCTGTGCGAGGAGAAGGCGCGCTACGTCGGCGACGCGATCGCCGCCGTGGCCGCCGACAGCGAGGCGCTCGCCGAGGAGGCCCTGCGGCTGCTGCGGGTGGACTACGAGGTGCTGCCGGCGGTGTCCGACATCGACGCCGCGCTCGCCCATCCCGAGATCCGGGTCAACGAGAAGTCCGCCGAGGGCAACATCTCGAAGCACGTCCATCTCGAGTTCGGCGAGGTGGACGCCGCCCTCGCCGCGAGCGACGTGGTCCTCGAGGGCGAGTACTGGTACGAGGGCTCGACCCACGCCCCGATCGAGCCCCACTGCTGCGTCGCCGACTTCGACCCGACCGGCTTCCTCACCGTGTGGTCGAGCACCCAGGTGGCCCACTACCTCCACCGCGACCTGGCCCGCGTGCTCGGGTTGCCGACCCAGCGCATCCGCGTCGTCCAGCCGGTGGTCGGGGGGGCGTTCGGCGGCAAGAGCGAGCCGTTCTCGCTCGAGTTCTGCGCCGCGAAGCTGAGCATGGTCACCGGGCGCCCGGTGAAGATCCTCTACACCCGCGAGGAGGTGTTCTACGCGCACCGCGGCCGCCACCCGATGCGGATGCGCTACCGCACCGGTGTCACCCGCGAGGGGGCGCTCACCGCGGTGGACGCCACGATCCAGATCGACGGCGGCGCCTACTCGTCGTTCGGTCTCGTCACCACCTACTACTCCGGGCAGCTCCTCACCGCGCCCTACGCGATGCCGGCCTACCGCTTCGACTCCACGCGCGTGTTCACCAACAAGCCGTGCTGCGGGCCCAAGCGCGGGCACGGCTCGGTGCAGCCGCGCTTCGCCTTCGAGTGCCAGCTCGACCGGCTGGCCGAGGCGGTGGGGCTGGACCCCTTCGAGCTGCGCCGCCGCAACCTCATGGGGGCGGACAGCCGCACGGTGAACGGGATGCGGGTGACCTCGAACGGCTTCCCGGAGTGCCTGGACGCGGTCGAGCGGGCCTCGGGCTGGAAGGACAAGTTCCGGCGGCTGCCCTACGGGCGCGGCGTCGGCGTCGCCGGCAGCATGTACATCAGCGGCACGAACTACTGCATCTACCCCAACGAGATGCCGCAGGCGGCGGTGCAGCTCAAGCTCGACCGCAGCGGGCGCGCGACCGTGTTCTGCGGCGCCTCGGACATCGGCCAGGGTTCCGACTCGCTGCTCGCCTACATCGTGTGCGAGGAGCTGGGGCTCGAGCTGCGCGACGTGCGCGTGGTCGCGGCCGACACCGACCTCACCCCGGTGGACCTCGGCTCCTACTCGAGCCGGGAGACGTTCATGGTCGGCAACGCCTGCCTCGACGCCGCCCGTACGCTGCGCGAGAAGGTGACCGACACGCTGAGCGAGCTGTGGGGTTGCCCCCGCGACGAGGTGGTGCTCGCCGGCGGCGTCGCCTGCGCGACCCGCGACCCGGGGCGCGACTGCATGAGCGTGAAGGAGGCGTTCCAGCACACCGAGGCGCGCGTCGGCACGCTGGGCTCGGTCGGCTGGTACCAGACCCCCAAGCTGGGCGGCGACTACCGCGGCGGCACGATCGGCGCCTCGCCCGCCTACTCGTTCACCGCCCACGTCGTCGAGGTCGAGTGCGACCCCGAGACCGGGTTCGTCGAGGTGAAGACGGTGTGGGTCGCACACGACTGCGGGCGCGCGCTCTCGCCGGTGGCGGTCGAGGGCCAGATGGAGGGGAGCGCCTACATGGGGCTCGCCGAGGCGCTGTTCGAGGAGCAGACGTTCAAGCCGGCCGCGCCCCACCACGGCCCCGGCCTCCATCACGGGCCCTCGCTGCTCGACTATCGCATCCCGACCTCGCTCGACGTGCCGGAGTTCGTGCCGCTGATCGTCGAGTCCATCGACCCCGAGGGTCCCTACGGGGCCAAGGAGGCGGGCGAGGGGCCGCTCCATCCCAGCATCCCGGCGCTGTCGAACGCGATCTACGACGCGCTCGGCATCCGCTGCGACGCGCTGCCGTTCAGTCCCCCGCGGGTGCTGCGGCGGCTGCGCGAGCCGGGGGCGCGCGAGCGCTGGGAGCGGGCGCGCGGCCAGGTCGCCGCCCCGGTCGGGGCCGGCCGCCGGGCGCCGGCCCGCGCCGGACGGCGCGGATGAGCCCGTCGTGCTGACCCTCCCGCGCTTCGAGTGGGTCGCCCCGCGCGACCTCGACGGGCTGCT
>CAZKQE010000214.1:2800-5301 GCA_964554725.1 uncultured bacterium | reverse complement strand
CGATCGTCCCCACGTTCACGTGCGGCTTCGTGCGCTCGAACTTCTGCTTGGCCATCGGTAAGGCTCCTGTTGGCGGACCGCGGCGGCGACCGCGGCGCGGCGTCTACGCGGCGGTCCGTCCGCGATCGCGCGACGCACCGCCCGGCCCCCCGGACTCGACCGGAGGTCGTTGATGTCTGTCGTTCGTTACCCTGCGCGGCCCGGGCCGCGGCACCTCTCGACGCGACGGCGGCGGGGCGACCCCGGCGTCCTCGCGCTTCCCCATCCCGGCGACCGCGCGCGACGCGCGCGTCACCCGTGGACGACCGTTCCCCGGATGTCCGACGCGCCCACGCGGAGTGGAGCCCACGAGCGGAATCGAACCGCTGACCTTTTGCTTACCATGCAAATGCTCTACCGACTGAGCTACGTGGGCGCGATCGACCGGAGTGACCGGGCGGGCGGCACAACCAGAGACCCGTCGCTGTGCCGGCGTACTGCCCCGGACCAAGATGCGGTGACCCGTGATCCCGAGAGGCAGAGACACAGACCCCCGGCCGGCTTCCGCGTCGCGAAAGTCGTCGAGGGAGGATGCAAGCGAGGTAATCTAGGAAGCCGTGCCTCCCCTGTCAACCCGAAACTGCAGAAAAGTACCGGGTTGCGGGGATTCGTCCGCACGGGAGGGCCGCACGCCCCCGCGCGATCGGGCCTGGTAGAGACTGGAGCGGGAAACGGGATTCGAACCCGCGACCCTCAGCTTGGAAGGCTGACGCTCTACCACTGAGCTATTCCCGCTCAAGTCACTGCGAGACAACAAGATTGGTGGAGGGGGGAGGATTCGAACCTCCGAAGGCTTCGCCGGCAGATTTACAGTCTGCTCCCTTTGACCGCTCGGGAACCCCTCCGCGGGGTGGGGCGCCGGGCACCGCGGGGTCCGGCGCCGGGAGAAGGAGAGCTGGCGAAGGGACTCGAACCCCCAACCGCCTCATTACAAATGAGATGCTCTACCAGTTGAGCTACGCCAGCGCGCGCCGCTGTGTCAGGCCCGGGCAAGATAGTGAGGCCCTCCAGGGCTGTCAAGCACTGCGAAGGTCGTGGGGCGGGGTTTCGGTTGTGGCGCGAGGATTCGGGGAACCGGGGGGAAACGGCTTCGCCGCCTGGAGGTTGTGCTGCGGGGGCGGCCGGGGGCCCCGGCGGGCCACCCCGCAAGGGGTTCCGGGGCTCTCCCCCGAATCTTCGCGACACCCGCGACGGGCGGCAGCGAAAAGGCAGCCGAGGAGTGACGGACCGTGTGGATCTGCTCCGTCGTCCTGGCTGCCTCTTCCCGAGAAGGCGGTGAATGACCGGGTTCAAACTCCACCACCCTCCCGGCTTCGTTGACCGGGCGTATTAGGTTTTTTTGGTTGCTGTGACTGCTCTGCGTACTTCCGGTTGACGTCGGTTCTGTGTCGCGCTCACCCCCTGTTCGGGTTCGGGTTGGGATTCCCGGCCGTCTGGCCGGGGTACGAGCCCCGTGGCGCTCTCGCGCCGTGAACCGCTCTCTCAGCCTTCGTCGCGACCGCTCGGGGAACAGCTCGGGCGGTGGTGGATCGTGTGGGCGCAGCGCGCCGACCGCCGCCGCCGCCACGAGCTTCAGGCCCCGTCCCCCCGGAGGAACCTGCCCCTAGCGTCGCTGAATCCCGGGCCGTACCGGCCCGGTCCCGTATCCAGCGCGCTCCCATTGCAGAGTGCATGCCAGCGTCAGGGCATGGTCATGCCCGGACGCGATGGATCGCCCATCCGGATGCGGCGCAGCGCATTGGACGGCCCCTCGGGGCGGACCATCGGGACGGGCGGGAACCGTCGGCCGCCCACTGTCACCCGACGCGGTAACGGCAACTGTTCTTCGACAATCCCCTATCCCGTTGTGCGCGCGTGTCTTGAGTGGGGTGTCACCCGGGTGTCACCCGGCCTCCGGGGTGACATCGCGGCGCGCCCGGGGGACGGGCGCGGGGCTCAGTGGAGCTCGATGCCGAGCCGCTTGAGCCGCGCGTAGAACGTCTTGCGGCTCACGCCGAGCAGCGTCGCCGCCCGGCTCTTGTTGCCCCGCGAACGGTTCCACGCGTCGAGGATCGCGGCGCGCTCGTCCGCGGGCGGGGCGCCGGACTCGGCGGCGGCGCCCACCCGACCCAGGAACGGCATCAGGGTGTCGACGTCGAGCACCTCGTCGTCGCGGTGGAGCGCGGAGACGCGCTTCATCACGTTCTCGAGCTCGCGCACGTTGCCGGGCCAGCCGTACGAGCGCAGCACGCTCTCGGCCTCGGCGCTCAGGCGCGGCCCCGCCATCCCGCCGTAGAAGCTCAGGAAGTGATGGGCGAGCGGCAGGATGTCGTCGGGACGCTCGCGCAACGCGGGCAGCCGGATCCCCAGCTCGTCGAGCCGGAACACCAGGTCCGCGCGCAGCACGTCGCCGTGGCCCTGACCGCGCAGCTCGCGGTTGGTCGCGGCGATGAGGCGTACGTCCGCCCGGCGCACCTGGGTCT
>CAZKQE010000214.1:0-2790 GCA_964554725.1 uncultured bacterium | reverse complement strand
TACTCGCCGCTCTCGAGGAAGCGCAGGAGCGTGACCTGCACGTCGGCCGGCAGCTCGCCCACCTCGTCCAGGAACAGCGTGCCGCCGTGGGCGGCCTCGACCAGCCCGATCCCCTCGGCATGGGCGCCGGTGAACGCGCCCTTGCGGTGGCCGAACAGCTGGGAGAGCGCCAGGTCGGCGCGGAAGGCGCCGCAGTTCACCGCCAGGAACGGCCGGTCGGCGCGCGCCGACCACGAGTGGATCGCGCGCGCGATCAGCTCCTTGCCGGTGCCGGTCTCGCCGGTGATGAGGACCGACAGCTCGGTCGCCGCCGCACGGCGGGCGAGCGTCTCCACGCGCTGCATCGCCTGCGAGCAGGCGACCAGGCTCGGCGCGCGGTGGCGGCGCCCCAGCAGCGAGCCGGGCGCATCGGGCCCGCGGCCGCGCGGCGCCTCGATCACCCGGCGCAGCTCCTGCTCGGCGATCTCGAGCCAGTGCGGGCTCTCGAGCTCGCTGAACGCGGCGCTCGCGCGCACCAGATGGCGGCGGGCCTCGTCCGGGTCGTTCACCGCGCGACCGAGGGCGAGCCAGGTGCGGCCCAGCTCGAAACGGTCCCGGCAGGCGGAGAGCAGGCGGGCCGCCTCGCGCCAGCGCTCGACGGCCTGCTCGCGCCGTCCGGCGGCCAGGGCGAGCTGCCCGGCCACCCGGTGGGCGACCGCGTGCTCGAGCCGGTCGTCGCTGGCCCGCGCCAGCCGGATCGCCCGCTCCAGCGAACGGTCGGCCTCCGCGAGCCGCCCGAGCGCGCCCAGCGCCTCGGCGCGGCGCCGCTCGAGCTCGACGATGAGGTCCCCGTCGGGCGCCATCCGCTCGGCGCCGGCCAGCGCCTCGTCGTAGCGCCGCAGCGCGGCCTCGGGACGCTCGCGGTCGAAGTCGAGCTCGCCGAGGAACTCGAGCGCCAGCACCTCCTCGCGCCGCGCCGACTGGCGGCGCGCGCCCTCCAGCGCCTCCTGGAAGAGCCGCTCGGCGTCCGAGAAGCGGCGCTGCAGGCGGGCGACGTTGCCCGCGCCGATCGTGGCCCGGGTGAGACCCAGCGGGTCGGCCACCTGGCGCGACACCCGCTCGGCCTCGCGGTAGTGCTGGAGCGCGGCCTGCCAGGCGCCGCACTTCTGGTGCACGATGGCGAGATTGAGCAGCGGCAGCGCGGTCTCGGCGTAGCGGCCCAGGGCGCGGAAGGTGTCGAGCGCCGCGGTCAGGTGCGCGGTCGCCATGTCCCACTCGCACAGGTTCTTGTGGATGAGGCCGAGGTCGTTGCGCAGCCGCGCCGCGCTCTGGTCCTCGCCCAGCCGGCGGTAGAGCGCCAGCGCCTGCTCGTAGAGGTCGCGGGCGTTCTGGAGTTCGCCCAGCCGGTAGGCCAGCACGCCGAGCAGGTGGAGGCCGCGCGCCGAGTGGAGCAGGTCGCCGCCCTCGTCGGCCGCGCGCAGGGCGCGCCCGGCGTGCTCGCGGGCCTCGGCCAGCCGCCCGAGCCGCTGCAGCGCCTCGGCGCAGCGCAGGTGCAGCGTCGCCCGGATGCTGCCGCCCTCGAGCCGGCCCTCGTTGACCTGGAGCTCGCGACACTGCGCGAGCGCGCCCAGCGCATCGCCCTGCGCCAGCCGGCAGGCGACCGCCTTCAGCTCGAGCGCGGCGCGCCGGGTCGGCGACAGGGCCGCCGCCTCGGGCCGCTCGAGCAGCTGCTGGATGACCTCCAGGGCCGGCGTGTGGCTGTCGGCCTGCAGGTAGAGGTCGGCGAGCAACTCGAGGTCGGCCGGACGGGAGGATGCACCCGCCTCGGGCGTCACCGCGAGCCGCTGCTCCAGGTTCGAGATGCGAATCCGGTCGTAGCTCGGCACCACGATACTCCGCTTACGGACGTACGACGGTTGTCGCCGGCGTCGGCCGTGCTAGACCCGCGTGTAGCGGCTCAGCAGACCGCGCAGCACCATCTGGAATCGCCACACCCAGACACTCGGCACCGGACCACCGTCACCCACGGAGGTCAGGGAGTAGCCAGTCCCGCCCGGAGCGACGCGGCGGCCGGTCGGAGCGCGCTTGCTGGGTCCGGCCGGTCCGTCAGGATCGCCGCCCGCGCTGCCTCCGCCCACGCTTCCGTTGTACACGATCGGATCGGACCCGTCGCCGAACGACGGCGAGGCGATCATCGTGCCGCTCACGGCCAGGACGCCGAGTACCAGGATGAAGGTCAACCAACGATTCTGCGTGATTCGACGCATGAATCTCCTTCCCATCCCGTGATGGAGGGCCGGCACGCCGGCCCGATACGAAAAAGGACTCGCGTCGCCACGTCCTCGCCGGCCAGGAGCGCTGTTGGATACGGGGTGAAACCCCCGCTGGCGAAGCTCGATGACACCCGGGTCCGATAAGAAGGCTAGGTCCGGGTGGGGCACGGGTCAAGCGCTCGTTTCGGCCGGGGGGGCCGGCCGGTGGCCGGGGCGGGCGGCCCCCTGCGGGGCGCTCGCGCCAGGCGGGAAGCCCGGGTCCCGGTTCATCCTGAAGCACCCGGACCGCCCCCCACCCCCGCCCGGCCCTGAGGAGGTGGCGCGAAGATTCGGGGAACGGGCGGGAAACCACCTGCCGCCAGGCGGGCTAGGCCGACGCGGTTGTCGAGTGTCGCAACCTATGTTGCAGCAACGGGTTTCGGGCTAATTCCCAGAATCTCCGCGCCACATAGGATCACTTGCGCTTGAGCTTGTACCCCTGCGGTGAGTCCTCGACCAGCACCCCCCGCTCACCCAGCTGGCCCCGCAGCTCGTCGGC